>DAOQAO010000010.1:0-11945 GCA_035354095.1 bacterium
CGACTTAGTTGAAGAAGAAGTTCGTGACTTGTTGAAGAAATATGGTTTCCCTGGAGATACTACTCCAATCATCCGCGGTTCTGCCTTACAGGCTTTAAATAATCCAACTGGTGAATATGCTAATTCAGTTCTAGAATTAGTTAAGACTTTGGATAGCTACATCCCAGAACCAGCTCGTGAAATTGACAAAGATTTCTTAATGCCTATTGAAGATATTTTCTCTATCGAAGGTCGTGGTACTGTTGTTACTGGTAGAATCGAACGCGGTATCGTTAAGGTTGGTGATGAAGTTGAATTAGTCGGTTTAGGCGATACTCGTAAGACTGTCGTTACTGGCGTTGAAATGTTCAACAAATCATTAGACCAAGGTATGGCTGGTGATAATGCTGGTATCTTACTTCGCGGTATCAAGAAGGATGAAGTTGAACGCGGTCAGGTTATGGCCAAGGTTGGCAGCATCACTCCTCATACTGAATTCGAGACTGAAATGTATGTCTTGACTAAGGAAGAAGGTGGTCGCCATAAACCTTTCTTCAAAGGTTACAAACCACAGTTCTATATCCGCACCACTGATGTTACCGGTGAAATCGAATTACCAGAAGGAACCGAAATGGTTATGCCTGGTGATACCGTCACTGTTAAAGTTAAGTTGATCGCTCCAATTGCTATGGAAGAAAAGATGCGTTTCGCTATTCGCGAAGGCGGCCGTACAGTTGGTTGTGGTGTCGTTACTAAGATCGTCAAATAGAAGATAGATAGTCCCGCCGCCTCCGGTGGCGGGATTGTTCTGTTTTTTATAGAACAATAAAAAGCTAAAAACATGACAGAAAAAAAAGCCGTACCTGCCGATTACAAGCAGAGGATCAGAATCAAAATTCGTGCGTTTGATCACAAAATCATTGACCAGTCAACCAAGACTATCATTGATACTGTTCAGCGTACTGGTGCCAAAATTTATGGCCCAATACCATTACCAACTGAGAAGAAAAAGTACACTGTCAACAGTTCGACTTTTGTTCACAAGAATGCTCGCGATCAGTATGAAATGCGTATTCACAAGCGTTTACTGGATATCATTGATCCAGCTAGCAAGACCGTAGAATCTTTGATGAATTTGAGCTTGCCAGCCGGTGTTGATTTAGAAATTAAGATGTAAAAATACCAAGTATTTGGTTTTTTAGATAATTTTTCGAAACAGTTAGGGTTTAGGAAACCTTCTAGGATTACTAGCAAGAAGTCTCTAAACCGTCGACTATTCGATAGGAGAAATTTTCCGCAAGATACAGTCCAACAAAATTTAGAGTCAGCCGTTTAGCTGCAGCTTTATTTTGAAGTTCTGGTTTTGCCGAAAACCAGTTTTTATTTTTTAAGGTGATTCGGTTATGAAGTTTATTCTAGGCAAAAAATTGTCCATGACCCAGATTTGGCGCAATGATGTTGTCGTTCCGGTGACCCGTATTCAGGTAGAACCGTGTATCGTCACTCAAGTCAAAACCGTTGCCCGCGATGGTTATCGTGCTGTTCAGGTTGCCACTGGCACCCGTAAAGTCAAAAACATCGCCAAGCCACAACAAGGTCATTTTGGTGAATGGGGAAATTTTCAATACCTGCGCGAATTCAATCTAGACCAAGAAAAAGGTCAACCAGAAGCCAGTTTGCAGGCTGGTCAACAGATTGCTTTGAGCACTTTTGTTCCAGGTGATCGCATTCAGGTAACTTCTACCAGCAAGGGCCGAGGTTTCCAAGGTGGTGTTAAACGACATGGTTTTCATGGCCAAGGCCGTACCCATGGTGTTAAAGATCAACAAAGAATGCCAGGTTCTGTTGGTGCTACTGGTCCAGCTCACATTTTCAAAGGTACTCGCATGGCGGGTCGTATGGGCGGTGAGCAGGTGACTATCAAGAATTTGGAAGTTGTTGAAATTGATGAACAAAATGGTTATCTTTTTGTCAAAGGAGCTGTTCCTGGCTGGCGTACCTGTTGGGTTTCAGTTGTTGGCGAAGGCGATCTAGTTATTGCTCAAGCCGGTGAAGCAAAAGAAGTTGCTGAAGTCGCTCCAGTTGAAGAAGAAAAACCAGTTGAAGAAGTGGTAGCTGAAGAAACTCAGGTTGAAGAAGCTCCACAAGTTGAAGAAGCTCCAGTCGAAGAGACTCCAGCTGAAACTGAACAATCAGCAAACTAAATTTACCGTTATGATTAAATATAAAGTCTACAATCAGCAAGCCGAAGTCGTCGGCGAACAACAGTTGACTGAAAAGGTTTTTGGTTTGACTGTTAATCAGACCCTGGTTCACCAGGCAATGGTTGCTCAGTTGGCTAACTCTCGTGATGTTTTGGCTGATACCAAAGATCGCAGTGAAGTTAGTGGCGGCGGTAAAAAACCTTGGAAGCAAAAGGGTACTGGCCGAGCTCGTGCCGGTTCTAGCCGCAGTCCTTTATGGATTGGTGGTGGTGTCACTTTTGGTCCAACGAGTGATCGTAATTTCAGCCAAAAGATTAACAAGAAAATGTTAGCTAAAGCTATTTGTATGATCTTTAGTGATCGCGTAGCTAGCCATGATATGATTATTGTTGATGATTTGGAAGTTAAAGAAAGCAAGACCAAAGAAATGAAAGTTATGGTTGATAGCTTGCTAGCTGCTGAAATTAGCGGAACCAAAGTTGCTCGACCAAGAACTGTCGTTTTAACTGGTCCAAGTCTTGAATCAGTTAAGTTAGCTGGACGAAACCTAGACCGAGTTCAAGTTTTGAACAACCAAAATATTAATGTTGTCAGTTTGCTTAGAGCTAATAAGATTATTATCAGCCAGCAAGCCGTCAATGATTTGCAGAAGCGTTACGGCGCTGAAGCTGCTCAATAAGCCAATTCGTTAAGATATCAGTATGGAAAAGCAAAATAATAATACTCCGGTTGTTGATGAAAAAATTGCCCAAGCTGACCGCCAAGTTTTACGCCGTGGTCAACTAGCCAATATTTTAGTCAAACCGGTCGTTACTGAAAAAGCCGCTATGGCCAATCAGCTCAATCAATATGTTTTCCGTGTCGCTGACAAGGCTAACAAAATTGATGTGGCTAAGGCTGTTAAAGTTTTTTATGGTATCGAACCAATTGCCGTCAATATCATTAATGTTCTTGGCAAAAAAGTTTCTCGTGGCCGTGTTAAAGGCCAAAGAAACGATTGGAAAAAGGCGATCGTCACCTTACCGGCTGGCAAGACCATCCAGATTTACGAAGGTGTGTAATTTACATAAGTTAAGCGAAGAGTATGGCTATCAGAAAAGCTAAATCGATAACTCCTGGCTTGCGTGGCGCTAGTTTTGATAACTTTAGCGATATTACCAGCACCACCCCAGAACGCCGTTTGCTAATTGTTCGCAAACAGCAGAGTGGTCGCAACAATCAGGGTAAGATTACCGTACGCCATCGTGGCGGCGGACATAAACGCTATATTAGAATTGTTGACTTCAAGCGTGATAAGTTTGATGTACCTGGCAAAGTAATGACGATCGAATATGATCCAAATCGCAATGCCCGCATCGCTTTGGTTTGCTATGCCGATGGTGAGAAACGCTATATCGTTGCTCCAGTTGATTTGAAAGTCGGTGAAGAAATCATGAGTTCAAATAAGTTGATTGAAATCAAATCTGGCAATGCTTTGCCTTTAGAATATATCCCAGCTGGTGTTCCTGTTTATAATGTTGAACTTCGTCCTGGTTTTGGTGGTAAGATCGCTCGTTCAGCTGGCAATGCCATTTATGTTATGGGTATCGACAAGAAATACGCTCAATTGCGTATGCCATCCGGCGAAATCCGTTTGGTTAGCAAAGCTTGTCTTTGTACTGTCGGTCAGGTTAGTAATCCTGATATCGCCCGTATCAATTTAGGTAAAGCCGGTCGTACTCGTCACTTGGGCATTCGTCCAACTGTTCGTGGTACAGCGATGAATCCAAAAGATCATCCACACGGTGGTGGTGAAGGCAATCAGCCAATTGGTTTGAAATATCCAAAGACTCCTTGGGGCAAACATGCTTTAGGTGTTCGCACTCGCAATCCAAAGGCGGCCAGCAATTCTTTGATTATTCAACGCCGCAAGAAGAAGCGCTAAATTTGTTAATTAATTGACCTATATATGTCAAGAAGTTTAAAGAAAGGCCCATACATCAATGAACGCTTAATTGCCAAAATCAAAAAAATGGCAGTTGGCGACAAGACTGTTGTTAAGACTTGGGATCGTTCCTGTACCATTACTCCTGAAATGATTGGTTTCGTTTTGGGTGTCCATAATGGTCGTCAACATACTCCAGTTTTAATCAATGAAAATATGGTTGGCCACAAGTTAGGTGAATTTTCACCAACTCGCAAGTTTATTAGCCACGGAGGTAAGATGGCTAAGGCTCAATCCAAGGGCAAGTAATTTAGTTATTAATTGAGTTCAGTATATGGAGATTACCGCACAAGCCAAATATGTCCGCGTGTCACCACGAAAAGCCGGTCTAGTCGTCGGGTTGGTTCGTGGTCTTGAGGTCAAGAAAGCCTTGGCTCAATTGCAATTCGTCAACAAGAAAGCTGGCCGTTTTGTTAGTAAATTGCTCAAGTCAGCAATTGCTAATGCTAAACACAACTACAGCTTGTCTGAAGATAATTTGTTGATTAAACAAATTTGGGTTGGCAAAGGTGCAACTTTTCATCGTTGGATGCCTAAGGCTCATGGCCGGGCTACTCCACTCAGCAAGATGACCAGCCACATTACTATTGTTTTAGGTGAAATTAAAGATAGCGGCGTTAAAGAAGCTCGTCATGTTGAAGCTAGCGCTCCAGTTAAATTGGGCGATTTAGCTAAACAAGGTGAAACTCAAGCTGCCGCCAAAGTTGAAAATCATGAAACCAAGACTAAGACCGATAGCGGCTCAAAGGTTGGTTTTGCTAAGAAGGTTTTTCAGCGCAAAGCCGGTTAATTAAATTATTCTTATGGGACACAAAGTTAATCCAAAAATTTTCCGCATTGGCATCATTAAGACTTGGCCTTCTAAATGGTTCAAAGAAGGCAGCCAATATATCAAAAACTTACAGCAAGATGTTAAGTTGCGCGATTTCTTATTCAAGAATTTACGAGCAGCTGGCCTAGACCGAGTTGAAGTTGAGCGAAGTGCCAATAAGGTTGCTATCAGTTTATTTGTCGCTAAGCCAGGTTTAGTTATTGGTCATGGCGGTTCTGGAGCTGAAGATTTAAAGAAAAAGCTGCACACCAATTTTTTAAAGAATTTCCGTTTAAATGATATCAGTTTAAATATTAGCGAAGTTAGCCGCCCTAATTTGAGCGCTCAAGTTTTAGCTCAAACCATGGCTTTGGAATTAGAACAACGCGCACCTTTCCGTAAATCAATGAAACAAACCATCAATCGTGCTGAACGATCCGGTGCTTTGGGTGTCAAAGTTATGGTTTCTGGTCGTTTAAATGGTGCTGAAATTGCTCGTACTGAAGTTTTAACTTCTGGTAAAGTTCCTTTGCATACTTTACGCGCTGATATCGATTATGCTCGCGGTACTGCCTATACTACTTTTGGTACTATTGGTATCAAAGTTTGGGTCTATCGTGGAGAAGTTTTTGAAAATGCCGAAGAGGTCAAAGGAGAAGTTGTTGGCCAACGGCTGCGCTAGTTTATAAAAGTTAAGCAGACACTCGTATGTTAATGCCCAAGAAAACTAAATATCGCAAATCCCATAAGGCTAAAAGAGGCGGAACTGCTTCTCGCGGCAATACTATCAGCTTTGGCAGCTACGGTCTAAAAGCCACTACTGCTTGCTGGGTTACTGCTCGTCAGATTGAAGCCGCTCGTCGTGTTATCACTCGTTATGTTCAGCGTACTGGTAAACTTTGGATTAGAGTTTTCCCTGATCGACCAGTTACTGTCAAAGGCGGTGAAATTCCAATGGGTAAAGGTAAAGGTTCAGTTGATCATTATATTGTTCCAATTCGTCCAGGTGTTATTATGTTTGAAATTGAAGGTATCGATGAACAGAGAGCTCGCGAAGCTATGAACTTGGCTGCCTATAAATTGCCGGTTAAATGCCAATTCGTTGGTCGCGATCAGCTTAACTAATCGTATTATTGTTAAGATATATGGAATATCGAGATTTACAAAACAAGAGCGAGCACGAATTGCATTTGATGCTGGCTGAAAAGCGTGTCGAATTGAAAGATTTGCGCTTCAAGAGTGCTAGTAACCAATTGAAAGCGGTCCGCAGTATCAGAACTGTCCGCCAGTTGATTGCTCGCGTCCTTACTTTATTAAATAATCGACAGAAATAAGTATGACTAAGCAGAATCAGGCTGTTGCTTCTACCGAGGCCATCCGCAAGAAATTCAGCGGCGTCGTTGTCAGCAACAAGATGGACAAGACCATCGTTGTTAAAGTCGAACGCGTTAAGGTTCATCCAAAGTACCACAAGCGCTACACGACCAGCCAGAATTATAAAGTTCACGATGAAGACAATGCTCATCAGATTGGTGATCATGTAACTTTTGTCGAATGCCGCCCTCTGTCCAAAGATAAGCGCTGGCGCGTTTTGGCTAATGGCCGCTAAATCTTTTGTTAATTAGTTGCCACCTTTATGATACAAGTACAAACAATTTTAAAAGTAGCTGATAATTCCGGTGCCAAGAAGGTTCAGTGTATCCGTTTGATGAATGGTTACAAGCGTCATTATGCCAGTGTTGGTGATATGATTATTGTTGCTGTTAAGGAAGCTACTCCACATGCTGCTGTTAAAAAGAGTGATGTTTTACCAGCGGTTATTGTCCGCACTACCAAGGAGATTCGTCGAGCTGATGGAAGTTATGTCCGTTTTGATGAAAATGCCTGCGTTATTGTTGATAAAAAGAATCACGAACCACGCGGTAGCCGTATTTTCGGTCCAGTACCTCGCGAAGTGCGCCGTGCCGGTTTTATTAAGATTGCCTCATTAGCCCCTGAGGTTTTGTAATAATCAATTACTATGAAGATTAAAAAGAATGACAAAGTGATTGTTTTGGCCGGTAAAGACCGGGGCAAAATCGGTAAGGTTTTACAGGTTTTCCCTAACGATCAACGCATCAGTGTTGAAGGTGTTAATTTGCTAATCAAGCATATTCGCCCACAGCGTCGTGGTGAGGTCGGTCAAAGAATTGAATTCCCAGCTCCACTACATGTTTCCAATTTACAGTTAGTTTGCCCTCAATGTGGTAAGCCAACTCGCGTTGGTTATAAATATTTAGAAGTCAAAGAAGGTGACAAAACTAAAGCCAAAAAGGTTCGTTTGTGCCGCCGTTGCCAACAATTGGTTGACTAGTTAATACTATATCTATGCGATTGAAAGAAAAATACAATAAGGAAATCGTACCAGCCCTACAAAGTCAATTTAAATATGCCAACAAGTTTGACATTCCAAAATTGACCAAGGTCGTTATTAATGTTGGTGTTGGTCGTTTTTCTAAAGACAAAGCCTATTTAGACAATGTCAAAGAAACATTACTGAAAATCAGTGGACAACAGCCAATGATGAATCCAGCGCGTAAGTCTATTTCTGCTTTTAAAGTTCGTGAAGGTATGATTGTCGGAGTTTCTGTTACTTTACGCGGTCAGAGAATGTACGATTTTGTTGAAAAGTTAGTTTCCATTTCTTTACCGAGAATCCGCGACTTTCGTGGTATTAGTGCCAAATTGGTCGATAACCATGGCAATATGAGTATCGGTTTGAAAGAAAGTTCCTGTTTTCCAGAAATCCGTGCCGATGAAATTGAAAAATCTCACGGTTTGGAGATTTGTTTAACAACTACCGCTAAACAGCGCGAAGAAGGAGTTGCCCTCTTTAAATTGATGGGTTTTCCTTTTCGAGCTGAATAAGCTTATTAACTACTAGAAGAAGATTATGGCAAGAAGAGCGTTGATTGTAAAAGCCAGAAAGACCCCAAAATTCTCCAGCCGGATTGTTCGCCGCTGCTGGCGTTGTGGTCGTAACCATGGCTATATGCGGGATTTTGGAATCTGCCGCATTTGTTTCCGAGAATTAGCCAGTAATGGCGATCTTCCGGGCGTTACTAAATCCAGTTGGTAAGATTATATATTTTTACAAATTCCTAAGTCCACCTTATTATGACAGATCCAATTTCCGACATGCTGACTCGTATCAGGAATGCTGCCGCCGTTAAAAAGGCGCAAGTTGTCCTGCCGATGAGCAAGTTGAAATATAATATCGCCAAAATCCTGGAGCGGGAAGGTTTCTTGGCTGGCGTGGAGGTAATTAATGAACCTTCAGCCAAAAACAAGACTGCCGCTTTTGCTGAATTGCGTTTAACTTTGAAATATAATGCAAACGGTCAATCAGTTATCACTGCAGTCAAACGCGTTAGTAGCTCTGGCCGCCGAGTTTATGCTGGTAAGGACAAATTACCAGTCGTCGTCAATAACTTCGGTATTGCTATTATTTCGACTTCCGCTGGTTTATTAACCAACAAAGAAGCTCGCCAAAAAGGTTTAGGCGGCGAGGTTTTGTGCAGTATTTTTTAATTCGTTTAGTTAGCGGTTAAGCATATGTCAAGATTAGGAAAAATACCAGTCGTTTTGCCAGCCGGCACCTCTGCTGTTTTAAATAAGAATGTTTTGTCAGTTACCGGTCCAAAAGGTAAATTGGAACAGGCAATCCATCAGTTAGTTAATGTAGTGGTTGAAGAAGGCCAAATTTTGGTCAGCGTCAATGACAAAGAAGATCGCCAGCAACGAGCTTTCTGGGGACTTTTCCATAAATTGGTCAGCAACATGGTTATTGGTGTTAGCCAAGGTTATGAAAAGAAGTTAGAAATCAACGGAGTCGGTTATCGCGCCAGTCTGTCTGGTCAAAAATTAACTATGAACCTTGGTTTTTCTCACCCAGTTGATTTTATTTTACCAGAAGGTATCAAGGGTCAAGTTGAGGGTAATGTTATTACTGTTGCTGGTATTGATAAACAATTGGTCGGTGAAATTGCCGCTCAAATCCGTCGCAAGAAAAAGCCAGAACCTTATAAAGGTAAAGGTATTAAATATATTGATGAGGTTATCCGCCGTAAAGCTGGTAAGACCTCAGCTAAGTAAACCATCTAATTTTAGAATGATATGAGTAGTGGAAATAAAATAGACAACAAGATTCGTCGCCACCGCCGCGTCAGAGCTAAAATCAGCGGAACTGCTGATTGTCCACGCTTGTGCGTGTTTCGATCCAATCGAGGCATGTATTTGCAAGCTATTGACGATACCAAGGGTTTGACTTTGGTTAGCGCTCATAGTCGCGAAATCAAGACTAAGGGTACTAAAACCGAAATCAGCCAAGCTTTAGGTGCTTTACTAGCTGAAAGATTAGTAGCTAAGAAAGTCAATCAAGTGGTTTTCGATCGTGGAGGAAATGCTTATCATGGCCGAGTTCAGGCCGCTGCCGAAGGCGCTCGCCAGGCAGGTTTGCAATTTTAGTTAGTTAGGACTTACTATGAGCGAGACTAAAGATACAACTATCGTTGAAGAGCCAAAAGCTCCAGTTAACGAAGCTCCAGCCACTGAATCAAATCGTCCAGCTGGCCGCAATGATAATCGCGGTCGTCGTGGCAATCAAGGTGGTGGACAGCGTCGTGGTGATCGCCGCGGTGGTGATCGTCCAACCCAGGATGAATTTGATCAAAAGATTATTGATATTGCCCGTGTTACTAGAGTTATGGCCGGTGGTAAAAGAATGCGTTTCCGCGCTTGTGTTGCTATTGGTGATCGTAAGGGACGAGTCGCTATCGGTTTAGCCAAAGGTTTGGATGTTACCATTGCTGTTAACAAGGCTGTTAATCAAGCTAAGAAGAATTTGATTACTGTTCCAATGGTTGACAAGACTATTCCTCATGAAATTGAGCAAAAGTCAGATTCAGCCAGAATCTTACTAAAACCAGCTAAGCAAGGTCGTGGTATTATTGCCGGCAGTGTTATCCGTGTTATTTTGGAACTAGCTGGTATTCATAATATTACTAGTAAAATGCTTGGTTCTCACAATAAAGTTAATAATGCCAAGTGTGTTATCAAAGCTCTGCAGAACTTAAAAAAGCCGGTTCGTTCAGAAAGACCAGCTAAACAAGTCAAAGCAGAAGCCCAAGCTTAATTGTTTAAATTATTTTTAGATTTTTTATATGTTGACACTCCATACATTACAACCGGCGTCTGGTGCCAGCAAGCAGCGCAAGCGAGTCGGTCGGGGCAACGGTTCCGGCCATGGTAATTATAGCTGCCGCGGTATGAAAGGCCAGAAATCCCGTTCCGGTGTTAGTGGTTTGAAACGCATGGCTTTAAAGAAAGCAATGCTACAGATTCCTAAACTTCGCGGTTTTCAATCTGATAAGCCAAAGTATCAAGTAGTTAATTTATCAGCTCTAAACGGATTCTTTAAGGACGGAGCGATAGTTACTGCTGAATCATTAGTTAAAGTTGGCTTGGTTAATGAAAAAGGCAATATCAAGCTCTTGGCTAATGGAGAATTAAAGCTTAAAAATTTGCAAATCAAAGGTCTCAAGCTTAGCGCAACTGCTTTAACCCAGTTGGAAAAGCTAGGCGGCAAGGCTGAATAAACTACCTTTATGGAAAAATTGCTGAAAATCTGGCGTACTCGTGAACTTCGTAATAATATCTTGTTTGTCATCGCCATGTTGGTGATTTTCCGACTGGCAGCCCATATCCCAGTTCCTGGCGTTAATGCTCAGGCTCTACGCGATTTGTTTGCCTCCAATCAGTTTTTAGGTTTAATGAATCTATTTTCTGGTGGCGGTATGCAGAACTTTTCCATTGTCATGATGGGTGTTGGTCCTTATATTACTGCTTCGATTATCTTCCAGTTGCTTGGTATGGTTTTTCCGTCAATTGAAGAAATGAATAAAGAAGAAGCTGGCCGTAAAAAGATCAATATGTGGACTCGTTGGGCCACTGTACCATTAGCTGTTTTGCAGTCTTATGGCATGATTACCTTGCTACGTCGTTCCAGCTATCAGATACTGGGGTCAATTGATTGGCTAAATTATGTGGCCATCATTACCACAATCACCGCTGGTACTATTTTCTTGATGTGGATTGGTGAACTTATTACTGAAAAGAAAGTTGGTAATGGTATTTCTCTTTTGATTTTTGCTGGTATTATTGCTGGCTTGCCACAGACTGTCCAACAAATGATTGCCACTTATGATAGTTCCAAACTATTCATGATGATTGGCTTTTTGGTGATTGCTGTTTTAACAGTTGTTGGCGTTATCTATATTAGTGAAGGTCAGCGCAATGTTCCAGTTCAATATGCTCGCCAAATGCATGGCGGTCATAGTTATGGCGGCAGCACTACCCATTTGCCACTCAGAGTCAATATGGCTGGTGTTATTCCAATTATTTTCGCTGTTTCAGTGGTCCTTTTCCCTTCAATGATTGCTCAGTTTTTTGTCACTAGTAAAGTTGCCTGGCTAGCCAGTGCTTCAACTTGGGTGATTAGTGTCATGCAAAACCAATTGATTTATGGCATTATCTATTTTGTCCTAGTAGTTGCTTTTACTTATTTTTATACCGAAGTTGTTTTCCATCCAGAACAGGTGGCCGAGAATTTACAAAAGCAAGGTGGTTTTATCCCTGGTATTCGCCCAGGTCAACAAACTAGCCGTTATCTAGCCAATGTTACCCACAAGATTACTTTAGCTGGTGCTTTGTTCTTGGGTGTTATCGCTATTTTGCCTCTAGTTATGCGATCAGCTACTGGTATGCAATCTTTAGCTGTTGGTGGTACTTCTCTACTTATTGTTGTATCAGTAGTTATTGAAAGTGTTAAACAGATTGAGGCGCAAATGACCATGCGCCAATATGATGGTTACTAAACTTTTGTTATTTTAATAAAGCCAGCTCAGCAATGGGCTGGTTTTATTTTTGT
>DAOQAO010000011.1:0-11343 GCA_035354095.1 bacterium
TACCGCAATTTGAGCAATGAGGAAAAAGAAGACTATAATCAGGCAATGACTAAAGATACTTTTTATTCAAGAAAATATACAATTTTTCGAATTGAAAATGGGCAGATAAAAGATAGCAAAACTTGGGCTCAAGCTTTTAGAGCCGATATTAAGCTACTTTGCGGTTTCTTTAACTATATTGTCAAAGAGAAAAGTATCGCACCAGAAATAGCTAATTATTTTAAGGCTTTGATGCAAGCCTATTCCTGTGAAGATCGTAAACAATTGCGAGCTTTATGGTTAGTGGTTGATGAGGCTTGGTCAAAGATTCCTAAAGATAGCCAGTTTATCCCACTTCATTGTTTTTGTTTTAAAGAAAACAGTGAACATCCATACTGTGTTGCTCCAGAATTTCATTTGGCTTTCTTAGACGAAAGTACCACCTTTAATCAACATGTCGAGGTATTTATTCGCTCGATTTGGGAAAATGCCAAAAAAATTAATAATATCTCTGACAAAACTTTTGCTAAAATACAGAAGTCAATTTTGGTAACAAAGGTTAAAATCCTTTTTCAATCTGGCTCTTGGAGTGATACTTATGCCGCCAAGATTATACCGGAACGGCGGCAAGGTTTGAGAAAATTTATGATTGATACGGCTGGTATTCAGGAGCGAGCTGATGTTTATCGGAAAGTGTTCTTTGAACAGTTTAACAACTGTTTTATGGCCGTTTCTTATTATTGGTCAAGTTCGTATTTCTCAATTGCTCGCGAAGGCTCTAGATTACTTGGTCGAGATGATAAGGTTGATTTGAAATTGGGACGAAAAATAGAGGTTTTGGAAGAGTTACGAATGACAGTTTGTGCCATTGTTTCGCTAATAGACAATGTCAAAATTATGAATCTGTCATTTGTTATTGGGATTGTTATTGTTCGAATTAGGTGGTATTTGAGCCCGGCTTTTTACAATAACCATGCTTATCAGGCACAGGTTAGAGAATGCCAGGCTTTGGCCGTAACTTTGTTTGAAAGCGGTATTTTAAAGGTTAAAGAAGATAGGATTTTTATAGAATATAGCCCTGAATCTTTAAAAAAATGGGTCGCCGAAATCAAGAAAATGTTTAACGAATTAATGATAGCCTATGGTAATCGTATTGATCCTTCAGGATCAGTTGATTCTTTGGCTGACAAATTTTTGAAACAAGAAGTTTACCAACCATTGGTAAATCTTTTAACAACATAACTTAACTTTAACAGCTGCGCTTCGGTGCAGCTTTTTTAATGTTTGGCGAGTTTATGATTTATCTGCTATAATTTAAGAAAATATTTTTCTATGAAAATAAACAGATTGGTCAATTTTAGTATTATTAGTTTAACTTTAGCCAGCTTATTTTTGCCCCAAATATCTTTGGCAGCAGTTACTCAATGCAAGGGGTTAGGCAAGTCAACAGGTTATACAACAAGTTGCCAACAAAAATGTGTCGGATTGTTCCCTAAGGCATTTCCAGCTGGTGATGGCGGTTGTGCCCAAGATAGTAATGTGAATACTAAATGTTGTGGTAAAAAGGAAGATGCTACTGCCAACGCTGCCACTGGTAATACTGCTGCTAGCAATGCCGTTGCAACAGCAACAATAAAGAGTCTAATTACAGCTACGCCAGCTGATTTTATTGCCAGAATCATTAGAAATATTCTAGGGCTGGCTGGAACTTTAACTATGGTAATGATGGTTTATGGGGGTCTACTTTGGATGACAGCTAGAGGTAATCAAAAAATGATTAGCCAAGCCCAGAAAATCATGATTTGGACGGCAATTGGCCTAGTAATTATTTTCTCTTCTTATACAATTTTAGATTTCTTGTTTAAGACTTTGAAATAAAATTATGTCTAAAAAGAAATTGGTTATTTTTTTAATTTTACTAGTAATTCCCTTATCGGTTGGAGCAGCTACGGTTTCTCTAGACAATCCGCTAAAGAGCAGTGGCGTAACTAGTTTATTTGATAGCTCAGCGTATATTGGCGGGGTTATCAAAAAGATTTTAGGATTAATTGGCGCTATTTCTTTACTACTATTTGTCTACGGTGGTTTTTTAATGATATTGTCTGGTGGCAGTGAGAGTAAAATAAAAGAAGCCAAAAATATTATGGTTTATACTGCTACTGGCTTGGCAGTGATATTTTCCGCTTATATTATTTTGAATTTCTTTTTGGGTGCTTTGGGTGGTAATCTTTATGATGAATACTATGATATGCCAGCATCGCCTAGTGTAGCCGGAGAGATTGAAACAAATTCAAATAGCAACAATTGTCCGACTGGTTGCCTTAAGAATAGTTCTTGCGACAGTCAGGATGAAAGTTGTTCGTTAAATGGTTGTTGTGATAGCTCTCTAGACTCTTCTACTGGGGAAAGTGATAATTATACTGATTCCAATCCTAACCCACCAACTTGCGAAGTAATAGGTTGTACTGCGGCTTTAAGCTGTAGTTTACAAAATTCAATTTGCAGACAGGGTCAATGTTGTATACCTTAAAGACTCCCTAGATTAATCAGCAATCTTTAAGGCATTATTGAGTTGATTGATAATAAAGATAGTCGCGGCGTAAGAGATTAAAATTATCACTAGGCCAAAAAAAGCATTCTTGATCCGGCCTAAAGCTGAGTCGATTTTGGCTTTATTGCCTAGGGCAGTCATATACTGAATACCAGAGATAATCATTAGAATTATCAAAATAAAACCAATTAAACTTAGAATTGTTTTTATAGCTTCGCCGATTATTAAGCGGACATCTTTTGGTGCGTTGCTTTGTTCATAAGCGGTTTGTCCGATTGTTTTTAAGCCAACTTGGTCATTTGGTGAAAATTGAGCACTAGCTGGGATGGCTAAGCTACCAAATAGCATTAAACCGCTGCTCATTAAACCGATTAAATAAACTGATAATTTTTTTAACATAGTTGGTTTTTTAAAATATTGTGTTATAGTTATTATATCGGAGGAGTGATTAAAAGACAACGGCATGTCCTTGGCAAAAAAATTCGCATACAATAGTTTTATTCAAATAGCTGGCAAAGCTTTGTCAGTTTTTTTGGGTTTGCTCGGGGTTGCTTTAATCACTAGATATTTAGGAGTTACTGGTTTTGGTCGTTATACTGCTCTTAATAATTTTTTGGGAATATTTGCGGTTTTGGCTGACCTCGGGTTAACTATGGTCACTGCTCAGATGATTAATGAGAAGTTCAACGAGCGTTCCAAAATTTTGAATAATCTCCTGGGTTTTCGTTTATTCTCAGCTGGGGCAATTATTGGTTTAGGTCTATTGGTAGCGTTGCTTTTGCCGTATTATCGAAGTTTGTGGCTAATACTAGCAATTCTTGGTGGATCATATTTTTTGATTGCTCTAATTCAAATTTTAACTGGGCTACTACAAAGTGAACTTCGCTCAGATTATTTAATGATTGCTGAGGTAACTGGGCGGTTTGTTTGGCTAATTGGTCTATGGTTTACTAGAGCTTATGGTTGGGGTCTTTTGGGAGTAGCTATTGCCACAATTGTTTCTAGTTTACTGCATTTTCTAATTGCTTGGCGCTTGTCGGATAGGCAAGTTAAGATTCGGCCAACTTACGATAAAACTCTTTGGCGAGAAATTGCTGTTAGATCTTGGCCGCTAGCTGTTACTATTGCGCTCAACCTTTTGTATTTAAGAACTGACATTTTATTTTTAACTTGGTTTCAGGGTGAACGAGTGGTGGGTCTATACGGCGCTGCTTACAAGGTTATTGATGTGCTAACTAGCCTGCCATTCTTGATTGTTGGCCTTTTACTGCCACTACTTACTAGAGCCTGGTCATCTGGCGAAAAAAAGCGTTTTGCTTTTTTAACTAATACTGCTTTGTCGGTTCTACTAATGATAATTATTCCGTTAATTATTGGTGGGCAGTTATTATCTGGTCCGATTATCAATTTGATTGCTGGCAGCGATTTTGCTCAGGCTGGTCCGATATTGGCTCTACTACTATTAGCGATTGCTGGTATTTTTGCTAGTTGTCTGTTTAATCATATTCTGATTGCTGTTAATCAGCAGAAAGTTATGGTGGCGCCTTATGCTTTTGTGGCCTTAACTGCTTTGCCAGCTTATTACTTCTTAGTAAAGATTTGGTCTTATTGGGGAGCGGCTGGGGTGACTGTCTATAGTGAAGTGCTCATTGCTATTATGACTGCTTATTATGCCAAGAAAAAAGCTGGTTGGAACTGGCCGTGGCTAACAATGCTTAAAGCCATTGTGGCCTCAATAATTATGGTGGTTTTAGTTTGGCCTTGTCTTAACTTTGCCAATCAAGGAGGTTTTCAACTGATGTTGGTTGTTTTCTGGTCAATAATAGTTTATGGTTTAGGTCTGTGGCTTTTAGGTGGTTTTAAGATTAAGTATTATGAAGCAGCCCATAGTAGCTAATTTTAGTCAAAACGAACAGTCTTTAGTCCTTGGGCTATTAGCTAATTGGTGCAATGGTCGCCAGGTTTTATGGTCGGTTCCTGGAGAGTTGGTTGATTTTTGGCACAAAAATAATTGGCCGGTTGTTAAATGTCGTTTTTGTCATATTGTTTTTTGGCCGTTACTATTTTGGCAAAAAATAATTTGGCAATGTCGTTTGAAAAAAATGGTTAGAGAGCATCAGCTTGATGGTTTGATTTGTTTATCACTGGTAGATAAAATTTTACTTACTCCAGCTGCACTTAGATTGGGTTTGCCAATTGTTTGGTTGCAATTGCCAGAAGAAGCCAATGCCAAAATTAAGCCGATACTGGTTAAAAAATATCGCAAGCTAGCCGCCAAAGTTAAGGTCATTACTTTTGGCCGTCAATTGGTTAGTCAACTACAATCTAATGATTGTTGTCCCGATTCTTGGCAGCTACTTTATCCGGCAGTTAACCCAGCTAAGCTGAGCCAGCAGGCTGATTTATTTGACGCTATGGCCCAGAACCAACAGGAGCAAATTGATAAGAAATATTTTGTAGTTGGGGCGGTGGTTGATTTGGTTGATGGTCAAGCTATTGAAATTCTTTTAAGGTCACTCAAAATAGTGTTATCAGTTATCCCTAGCGTTCAACTCGTAATCATTGGTGATGGTCCGAAACGCAAAGAGTGGCAATGGCTGGCGAGACAATTGGATTTAGGAAATCTAGTCTGGTTTGTTGGTCGTCAAGAACCGCTTGATCGTTGGTTTAGGAGCTTGGACGCTCTAATTGAGTTATCAACCGAGACTTCTTCTGATTGGCAGCGACTGCTGCAGGCAATGAGCGTTGGTTTGCCAATCGTTGTACCCAACAATATTCAAACTAGCGATTTTCTTTTACCGGGCGAGACAGCTTTGGTGGTAGCTAAGCCCGAGCCAGAAATGATTGCCCAAGCAATTATTCAGTTGCAACAAGATAAAATTTTAGCCGGAAGACTTAGCTGGCAAAGTAAAGAGTGGATTTCGCAGTATGGCAATCTGGATCGTCAGCTAAATGATTTTGATAATTATCTACAAGAATAATATGCGCAAACTAGTGGTTACTGAAAAAATGGTCGGCGTTCGTCTAGATAAAATGTTATCTGATAAATTTCCTAAAAGATCTCGCTCAGAATGGAAAAAAATAATTGATATTGGCAAAGTAAAAATTGACGGACGAATAGCCAAATCTCATCATAAGGTTAACCTTGATGAGGTTGTTGAATGGCAACCAATGACTAAAAAGCAGGTTTTTGCTGCCAAACAAAAACCAGTCAGTGAGCAGGCGGCTATTAATGCTAAAATTAAGATGAAGATTGTTGCTGAAAATGAAGATTATTTGGTAATCAATAAGCCAGCTGGTCTTTTGGTTCATGACGCCGTTTGGCCACCTCGTCGGCCAACTGTAGCCGAAGCAATTATTAAAAAATATCCAGAAGTCTTGTCAGTTGGCGAAAACCCAACTCGTCCAGGCATTGTTCACCGTCTAGATAAAGATGTTAGCGGGCTGATGGTTATTCCGCGAAGCCAAGCAATGTTTAAAACATTAAAACGGCAATTTCAATATCGAACAGTTAAAAAATATTATACCGCCCTGGTTTATGGCACGATGTCCAAAGCCGAAGGCGTTATTGATTTTAATTTAGCCAGGTCAAGTGATGGTCGCAAAATGGCTGCTCGGCCAGTAAATCAAGAAGGTAAAAAGGCAATTACTGAATATAAAGTAATTAGAGAGTGGCAAAACTATACCTTATTAAAAGTGATTATTAAAACCGGTCGAACTCACCAGATTAGAGCTCATTTTGGAGCTTTGGGGCACGCTTTGGTTGGTGATGATTGGTACGGCACTAATAAAAATAAATTAAAAAATAAAGAGTTAGCGCTAGGTAGAGTATTTTTAATGGCGAGTGAATTATCATTTTTAGACTTAGAAAAAAAGCGACAGACATTTTCAGCTAAACTACCTAAACAATTAAACGATTTATTAAAAATCATAAAATAAAAGTATGATTATTTCTTTCTCTGGTTGGCCAGGGGCAGGTAAATCAGCGGTAGCTAAAAGAATTGCGGCCGAGCTTAATTGGCCATATTACAGTATGGGTCAAATGAGGCGTCAGGCCGCCAAACGCCGTGGTTTAACTTTGGAAGAATATAATAAGCTAGCTATGACTGATATTTCAACTGACCTTGAAGTTGATGAATATCAGACTAAATTAGGGCAAGAAGAAGATAATTTTATTGTTGATGGTCGGACTTCTTGGCACTTTATTCCACATTCTTTTAAGATTTTTTTATCAGTTGATCCAGTAGTTGGTGCGACTCGTATCTTTAAAGAACTCCAGGCTTCTAACGAACGAAATGAAGGGGATAATCTAGATAGTATTGAGGCAGTGGTTAAAAATAATTTAGCTAGAGTGGAAAACGATCGCCAGCGTTACCAGAAATATTTCAATATTGATGTTTATGATTTAGCCAATTATGATGAAGTGGTTGATACAACTAATATTGATTTAAATCAGGTAGTTGATAAAATAAAACAGTTAATTAATTCTTTTAAATAATCCTATGTTGAATCGTAAACTCTGCGTTGCCATCAATGGTTTTGGCCGCATTGGACGGAGTGTTTTTAAGGCTTTGCTTGAAGATAGTCAAGTGGAAGTGGTGGCGATTAATGATTTAACCGACAATAAAACTTTGGCTCATTTATTACAATACGACAGCTGTTATGGTAAATATGAAAAAACAGTTAGTTTTGACGAAGAACATTTAATAGTTGATGGACAGGAATTTTTAGCTTTAGCGGAAAAAGACCCTGCAATACTACCTTGGGGAAAATTGGGCGTTGACATTGTTATCGAATCAACCGGCCGCTTTACCAAAGCTGAAGATGCTATGGCTCACATCAAGGCTGGGGCTAAAAAGGTAATTATCAGTGCTCCAGCTAAAGATGAGGCCACCAAAAATATTGTGTTAAGTGTTAATGAAAAAGATTTATTAGCTAGCGACCAGGTAATTTCAATGGCTTCTTGTACTACCAATTGTTTGGCGCCAATTACTAAAGTGATGACTGAAAAATTGGGTGTTGAAAAAGCAGTTATGAGCACAATTCATGCTTATACGGCTGACCAGAATTTAGTTGATGGACCTCATAAAGATTTGCGTCGAGCTCGTAGTGCGGCGATGAGTATTGTGCCAACAACGACTGGAGCAGCAGTAGCCGTAGCTAAAACTGTCCCAGAAATGAGTGGCCGTTTTGATGGTTCAGCTTTCCGCGTGCCAACTCCAGTAGTGTCACTTTGTGATGTAGTAATGGTGACTAAACGCCAGACAAGTATTGAAGAAGTCAACCAATTGCTCTCCGAGGCAGCTGGTCAAGATAAATTTGGAGCTTTGACTGTCACTAGCGAGCCTTTAGTTTCAATTGATTTTACTGGTAATCCAGCTAGTTCAATTGTTGATCTTGGCTTGACTAAAGTTGTTGGTGGTGATTTAGTGAAAATAGTTGCCTGGTATGATAATGAGTGGGGTTATAGCCATCGCTTGGCTAATCTTTGCTCTTACATTGCTGACAACGATTTGTTATAATGTTTTTATGAATCAACCGATAACCAGTAGGCAGCTGGCCGATTTGGCTTTCAAACAAGCCTGGCAAAGCCTATTTGTTTTTCTAGTCCCAGCTGGACTAGCATTACTGCTGGGGCATTGGTTAGATAACGGTTGGCAAGACAGTAAGATTAAAACGATAATTTGCCTAGGGGCTGCTTTTGTTATTTCCTGGCTGATTATTTTAAGGCGTTACGCTAGTTTTCGTAAAATAGTCAAACAGGCTAAAGAACAAAAGAGAGATCAATAATAAACTATGTTTTTCAGATTAATCAGTGAACAACCGAGCATCCAGCCGGAGGTCATTTTTCGACCTTTTGGTTGGCCTATTTCTGTTGCCTGTCTGCTGAGTTGGCTAATTATTTTGATTTTAATTGCTTTAGTAATTAGTGTTCGCCAGCTAAAACTTCGACCTGGCAAAAAACAAGTTTCGCTGGAAATGTTTTATGGTTTGATTTTAGGGCTAATTACTCAGCTGACTGGTAGTACCGCTAAAGCTAAAAAGATTTTGCCACTCTTTGGTTCGCTCTTTATTTTTATCTTATTGTCGAATTATATCGGTTATATTCCTGGATTAGGTTCACTAACTTGGAACGGCATAGCAATTTTTCGAACCCCGACCAATGATTTTAATATGACCATAGTTTTGGCTCTATTTGTTATTTTATATATTCAGTTAGCTAGTATTAAACAGATTGGTTTTTTCCCACACATTGGCAAATATGTTCAGATTAAAGGTGTTTGGCAGGGTTTTCGTAAAGGTCTAATGGCTGGATTTATCAGCTTGATTGATTTTGCTGTTGGTCTTATGGATATAATTTCTGAATTTGCTAGAGTCATTTCCCTGTCCCTGCGTTTGTTTGGCAATATTTTTGCTGGTGAAGTTTTAACTGCGATTATTATTAGCGCTTTTGCTTGGCTCCTGCCATCAACCTGGATGGCGATGGGGCTGCTGAGTGGCTTAGTGCAGGCAGTGGTTTTTACTTCGCTGTCATCAGTTTATTATGCATTAGCTGTTGAAGAACCAGCGGCTAATTAATTTATAAAATTAAGTAATTAATAAAAAACTATGGAACCAGAATCAATGCGTTTGTTTGCTAAGGCTTTTGTTACTTTGGCTTTTGGGCCAGTAGCTTGCGCTGAAGCTTGGTTGATTGGTAAAGCTTTTGAAGCTATGGGTCGCAATCCAGAAATTTCCGGCGATATGTTTGGTAAAATGATCGTTGGTGCAGCTATTACCGAATCAACTGCTATTTACGCTTTAGTTTGTTTCTTTTTGATGTAATCTTTATGAGTTTGCTTGATACTCTAGCAAAAGTTGGTTTTGATTGGCGATTGGCTTTGACCAATCTAGTTAATTTTGGCTTGATTGTTTGGCTACTAGCTAAATTTTTATGGCCAAGTATTGCTAAGGCGATTAATGAACGCCAAAGAATTATTGATCAAGGGTTGGATGATGCTGAGGCAGCTAAAGAACATTTAGCCAAGGGCCAGGCTGACTATCAAGCCAAGCTAGTTGAAGCCAATCGAGAAGCCAAAGAAATTGTCCGTCAAGCTGATGAACGCGGTCAACAGATTAAGACTGTTGCTCAAACTGAAGCGCAAAAAGAAGCTGAGGCTTTAAAGCAAAGAGTGGCTAGCGAACTTAACCAAGAAAAAGAACAAATGACCGCTGCTGTTCGTCAAGAATCAGCTCAGCTAGTGGCAGCCGCTATGGAGAAAGTTTTACAAGAAAAATTGGATAGTGCCGCTGATGAAAAGATGATTAAACAAGCTATTGAATCATTACATGGCTAAGCTTATCCAAAAACAATTGGCAGAAGTTTTATATAAATCAATTGACGGACTAACTGAGGCCAAGCGTTCAGTTGTTTTAGATAAGTTTGCTAAGTATTTAGTTCAATCTGGTTTAGCAGCTAGCTGGCCTACAGTAGCTGAACAGTATCTGCAATATGCTTATGAGCAACAAGGAGTGGTTACTGCTGAAGTAACTAGTGCTAGACCGCTGAAAGATAGCCAATTGAAATTATTATCAACTGATTTGGCACAATCTATCGGTGCTAAGAAAATAATTATTGAAACCAAAATTGATCCGGAACTTTTAGGCGGAGTTATTATTCGTCTACCAGATCGTTTACTTGACGCCAGTTATCGGCGCCAACTTCGTGATTTACAAGCTAAATTGCTCTATTAACCAATATGTCTGATCAACAGCCTGATGTTATAATCGAAGAATTGCAACGAAAAATTTTGCAATTCCAACCAGATGTCAAAGTCGAAAAGGTCGGCTATGTCACCAAAATTAGCGATGGTATCGCCTTAATTAGCGGACTAACTGATGTCATGTCTAGCGAAATGATTGATTTTGAAGCTTTTGATGAAGAAAATAAGCCAGTATCAATCAGAGGTGTCGCCCTCAATTTGGAAAGTGACCAAGTCGGCGCCATTGTTTTTGGCCGTGGTGAATTAATTAAAGCCGGAACAATTGCCAAATCGACTGGCCGTATTTTACAAGTTCCAGTCGGTCCAGAATTGGTTGGCCGAGTTGTTAATCCACTGGGTGAACCATTGGATAATAAGGGTGCAATTAAAGCTAGAACTTTTAATAATGTTGAAAGAGTGGCTCCTGGTGTTATTGAGCGCCAGTCAGTTAATCAGCCATTACAAACAGGTATTAAGGCAATTGACGCTATGGTACCAATTGGCCGTGGTCAGCGCGAGTTAATTATTGGTGATAGACAAACCGGTAAAACAGCCATTGCTGTTGATACAATTATTAATCAGCGTGGTCAAAATGTGCAGTGTTTTTATGTAGCTATTGGCCAAAAAGAATCAAAGATTGCTCAGTTAGTGGCTAAGCTGCAAGAAGCTGGCGCTATGGAATATACAACCATTATTGTGTCTAGCGCGGCCGAAAGCGCGGCCATGAGTTATATTGCGCCTTATGCTGGTTGTGCTATGGCTGAATATTTTTTAGAACAAGGCCAAGATGCCTTAATTATTTACGATGACCTTAGTAAACATGCTGTGGCTTATCGTGAAATTTCTTTACTCCTTCGTCGCCCACCAGGTCGTGAAGCTTATCCGGGTGATGTTTTTTATTTACACTCTCGTCTACTAGAAAGAGCCTGTAAGCTTAGTGCTGAAAAGGGTGGTGGATCAATTACGGCTTTGCCAATTATTGAAACCCAAGCTGGCGATATTTCAGCTTATATTCCAACCAATGTTATTTCTATTACTGATGGTCAGATTTTCTTGGAACCGGATCTTTTC
>DAOQAO010000012.1:0-11230 GCA_035354095.1 bacterium
TTACCATGGTCAACTAGGTTGATAGTTAAAGCTAATTATTTAGGGGGAGAGTATTGGGAATATGGGACAGTCAGTCTTTATCTAAGCGATATTGTTTTGGTTTTATCAATCTTGACGACATTTTTTGCTCAGAGAGGTAAAAGATTAAAGAAACAGATAAACTGGTTATACCCTGGTTGGCTAGCTGTTCTATATTTGATTATCATAATTGGACTTATTAGCAACGGAATTAGCTATTATTTGGGTTTGTTTTATTTCTCTAGAATTGTTGTTTGGAGTCTTGGTTGGTGGTTTTTGCTTCGATTTAATAACTGGCCACTTAAAAAATGGATCAGCTGTCTTTTATTGGGTTTGATTATTCCAGCTTTTTTAGGGATTAGTCAGTTTGCCAATCAAACAGCTAGTGCTAATAAATGGTTAGGGCTAGCTGCTCATAATTCTGGTGAGCTTGGGACTTCGGTTGTTGAATCATTAGGTAACAACGGCCAAATAAGCGGTCGTTGGCTTCGGGCTTATGGCAGTTTTGACCAGCCAAATATTTTTGGCGGAGTTATGGCAATGGCAATTGTTTTAGTGATTGCCGGCTGGTCGTTATTTAAAAGTAATTTTATTAGAAGCTTGCTACTAGGGTCTTTAGCCATCTGGTGTTTAGCGGTTTTGTTTAGCTGGAGTCGAGCGGCTTGGCTAGCAATAATTTTTGGTTTGCTGCTAATCTTTATTTTTATCTGGAAAAATAAGGCGAAGCGAAAAAGAATGTTGATTTTAACAGCTTTCTTGAGTATTTGGACCTTCTTTTGGCTTTGGCCATTTAATGAACTACTGCATAGTCGCGTTGGCGGCCAAACTAGACTAGAACAAAAATCATTAAATGAGCGACGAGATAGTTATAATGAAGCCAGTTTTTTAATAAAAGATAGGCCGTTATTTGGAGTTGGACTAGGTAATTATACCGGCGCTTCAAGTCTTAAAGACGAGACAGAAAAACCAGCTTGGCAATATCAGCCAGTTCATAATGCTATTATCTTAATTATAGCTGAGATTGGCTATTTGGGAGCGGCTTGGCTTATTTTTGGTTGGGTTTGGTTTTTATGGCAAGCTAGAAGAAAATTTTTTGTTTGGCCACTAACGATTAGTTGTTTTTGTTTAATGATGTTTGATCATTGGTGGTGGAGCTTGCATTCTGGTATAATTTTTCTTTGGTTTTTTTCAGCCGCCCTTTTTGCTATTGGCCGTCATGAGACAAAGCTGCTATAATAATGATATTAAAAATAATTAAATAAGTTTTAAATAAGCTCTATGAAAAAACAAATTTTGACCTTCACGGCATTGAGCGTTTTTTTATGCCTGTCGGCTTTTTTTACTCAAAAAGTTATCAAGACTAACAATGCTCAGGCGGCTGAACCAGCCATAGTAGTTAGTGTTTTTGAAACTAAGTTATATGATTTAACCAACGCTGATGCATATTTTGTTAAATATGCTGGGACTAAGAGTGGTCAATTTTCTAAAGCTGTTACTGGTGGTTTGCTACCTTTTTCTATCAGTGTTGCTGATGAAAAAACAGCTAATAGCATAATATCCAGCTTGGAAACAAATATTTGCGGTGGAGCTGGTAAATGTGACGCCAAAGGGTTTGTTGCTAAATATAGCGCTGGTAGTGTAGTGCCTTTAACTAATGAATGGACTTCCTTGACTGCTACTGAAGCCTTGACTTTAGCTAAAACTAGACAAGAAGAGATGTTCAAAAATTTTAACACTTGTCAAAAAACAGCTTATTCAAATATGGAAAATTTGGCCCGTTCTTATGTTACCAGTGTTAAAAATAATAACACCAGTTATTATTCCACCATGGCTCCGGTCACATCCGATTTTATCAAGAACTATCGTCAAGCAGCTAATGAATTTACTAGACAGACATTAATGGAAGCCTATCACACTGCCAGTATTTCAAACCGTTCCAGGTTGTATGTTGATCAGTCAACTATTTCTAGTAAATTTATTTCTGATCTAAATACTTCTAAAACAACCTTTAATAGTTGTAAGTAGGTATGACTGATTTTAAACATATCCTTGAAGTAACTAAGCTAGACAAGCCCTTGGTTATTTTTGATTTAGAAACAACCGGCCTAGCCTTGTCTTATGATAGGGTTATTGAGTTAGCTTTTGTAAAAGTTATGCCCAATGGTCGAGTTATCGAAAAAGATATGTTTTTTAATCCAGAAATTGAAATACCAACTGAAGTTACGGCTATTCATGGTATTAGACAGGAGGATGTGGCTGGTAAGCCGTTATTTCGCGAACAAGTTCAAGAAATTTGGGATGTTTTTAATGATGCTTATTATAGTGGTTTTAATGTAGCCAATTTTGATCTGCCAATGCTCCGGCGTGAGTTTATGCGAGCTGGTTATGATTTTAATTATACGCGCAAACAGATTATCGATAGCAAGGTTATTTATCATGCCATGGAGCCGCGAGACCTGTCAGCTGCCTATAAATATTACTGTCAAAAAGAGATGGTTAACGCTCATAGCGCTTTAGCCGATGTTAGGGCTAGTGCTGATATTTTAGATCAGCAGCTTCGGAAGTATGATTATCAGACTATTTGCCAGATTGGTGAAGCGCCAGATGATCGTTATGTTGATGAAGAAAAGCGTTTTTATTGGCGTAGCGGTGAAGCTTATTTTAATTTTTCTAAGCATAAAGATCGGTCATTAGCTGATGTTGCTAAGACTGATGCTAATTTTTTACAATGGGTACTTAGCGCTGATTTTTCTTCTGAAACAAAAAATATTGTTGAAAGAGCACTACAAGGAGAATTTCCTCGTAAAGAAAAAGGATCATCAGAATCAAGTGATGTCTTACCGCCAGCTAAAAAATCAGCCAGCGGCTTTGTTAATAAACCGAAACTGTTTTAAATGATTATTGAAGAATTCGACAATCCAGAAATTGATAATTTGCTTAAAGCTAGTTCAGCTGATGAGACTGATCAGGGGCTAGATGTTAGTTTGCGCCCCAAAACATTAGCTGAATATGTGGGGCAATCAGCTATTCGCCAGAGTTTAGAGATTTTCTTGCAAGCAGCTAAGACTCGTGGTGAGACAATTGAACATGTTTTGCTTTATGGAGCACCAGGATTAGGTAAAACAACTTTAGCTCATGTTATTGCCAATGAACTCGGAGCCAATCTAAGGGTAACCGCCGGCCCAGCCATTGAAAAGGCTGGTGATTTGGCCGCTATACTAACTAATCTTCAGGATGGCGATCTTTTATTTATTGATGAAATTCATCGATTGCCACGAAGTGTTGAAGAAATACTTTATCCAGCCATGGAAGATAGGGTTTTAGATATTGTTTTAGGTAAAGGTCCTTCAGCTAGAACACTCCGAATTGATTTACCTAAATTTAGTTTAGTTGGAGCAACCACTAAAGTTAGCTCTCTGTCAGCACCGCTTAGAGACCGTTTTGGTATGGTTTACCGTCTTGATTTTTATGAGGCTCAAGAACTAGAAAAGATAATTGATCGGAATGCTAAATTGTTGCAGATTGGCATTGAAACAGAAGCTAAAGGTTTGATTGCTGGTAGAGCTCGCCGAACTCCGCGGATTGCTAATCGTCTTTTAAAGAGAGTCCGCGACTATTGTCAGGTTAAAGGTAGTGGCGATATTGATACAAAATTGTGTAAACAAGCGTTTAACTTACTGGCAGTTGACGAACTTGGTTTAGATGAAGTTGATCGCTATATTTTAAGAACTATTATTGAGAAATTCTCTGGTGGCCCGGTTGGTTTAAATACTTTAGCGGCAGCAACCGGTGAGGAACTAATGACAATTGAGGATGTTTATGAGCCATTTTTATTGCAATTAGGATTTTTAGAAAGAACTCCCAGAGGCCGTAAAGCTACGGCGGCCGCTTATCGTCACCTAGGCCTGACTCCGCCAGCTGGTCTTTTTTGATATGGAAATTAATTTAAATGATTTTGACTATCAGTTACCAACCGAACTGATTGCTCAAGCACCAGTTGAACCTCGTGATGAAGCTAGACTAATGGTGGTCAATCGTTCCAAACATACTTGGCAAAATAATGTTTTTAAAGATTTACCAAAGTTTTTAAAGCCAGATGATATTTTGTTGGTTAACAATTCCAAGGTTTTGCCAGCTAGGCTTTTTGGTACCAAGGCTATGAGTGGCGGCAAGATTGAAATACTGCTTGAACATCAAATCATTGAAGATGAAAAACAAGAACAGTGGCGATGTTTGATTGGCGGAACTAGACCTAAAATAGGAACAATTATAGAATTGTCAGGGAAATTAAAGGCAGAAATTATTGAAGAGATAGGAAATGGTATTTTTATTGTAGCGTTTAATTTAACGCGCCAAGCTTTTTGGCAAGAAATTTATCAATTAGGGCAAATGCCATTGCCGCCATATATTAAGCCAGATCAAGCTGGTTTAGAAAAAGCTGTTGATGATTATCAGACGGTTTATGCTGATGCGGATAGGGTTGGATCAGTAGCGGCTCCAACCGCTGGTCTTCATTTTACCAATGAATTGTTAGAAAAAATTAGAAATAACGGCATAGAAATAATTGAGGCTACTCTTCATGTTGGTCTAGGGACATTTGCGCCAATTCGTCAGGAACAACTGGCTAGCGGCAAGCTTCATGAAGAGATAGTTGAAATCAGTGCTGATAAAATAAATCGTTTAGTGGCTGCCAAGCGTAATGGTCAAAGAATAATTGCGGTTGGCACGACTTCAGTTAGAATTTTAGAAGGGGTGGTAGCACGATTCATTGATGAGCCAGCTACTGATGATTGGCGAGCGCCAATTAATTTGTTTATTTATCCTGGTTTTGAATTTAAACTACTTGGTGGGCTAGTGACTAACTTTCATTTGCCTAAATCAAGTCTAATGATGCTAGTTTCCGCTTGGGGTGGCACTGAGTTAATGAGAGAAGCTTATCAGGCTGCTATTACCGAGCGTTATCGATTTTTTAGCTATGGTGATGCTATGCTAATAATTTAATGGCTAAGGTTGACGAAATCGCTAGTATTTATTATACTAAATCCGTTAATTAGGTTTATTTTAAAATACCAATATGGTTCAAATGAAGAAGCGCACCAAGAGCGAAACTCGTGGTCGCCGTTCCCATCATGCTTTAAAAGCTAAGACTTTAGCTGTCTGCCCTCAATGTGGCAAGGCTGTTTTACCACATACTGCTTGTGCTTTTTGTGGTACTTATAAAGGCCGTCAAGTTCTTAAAGTTAAAACTGCTGCTACTAAAACTGCGACCAAAGCTGCCAAGCCAGCTACTAAAAAAGCTACTAAACCAGCCAAGGCTACTAAAGCTACCAAGACTGAATCAGCCAAGAAGGCTGCTAAATAATAATTACTATGGCCAACCGTCATTTGGCTCGAACAATTGCCATGCAAACTTTGTTTTGCTGGGATTTTAATGGCCAAAAAGATAGTCTAGAGAGTTTAGTTAGTGAGAATTTTCAGCAATTTGCACCAGAATTTGATGATCATGGTTTTGTTAATGATTTAGTCAAAGGCGTTGTTGCTAATTTGGAAGAAATTGATAATTACATCACTAAATATGCGACTGAATGGCCACTTGATCAGATTACACCAGTTGATCGCAATATTTTGCGTATTGGCGCTTATGAATTAGTTTACGATCAAACAATTCCAGCTAAGGTAGCAATTAATGAAGCAATTGAAGTGGCCAAGAGTTTTGGTGGTGATGCTTCAGGTCGTTTTGTTAATGGTGTCTTGGGGCTATTTTTAAAGAAATACCAACCAAGAAGATTGATTTAGAAAATTCAAAGAAAGAGGAGGAAGAAGAAATATGCCCGAACAACGGCAATTAGCCCAAAAATTAGGAATAGATTTCAAGAATGAACGCCTGCTAATGCAGGCGTTAGTTCATCGTTCTTATTTGAACGAACATAGTGATTTTCCAGTCGGTCACAACGAACGGCTGGAGTTTTTAGGTGATGCCGTTTTAGAATTGATAGTTACTGAATATTTATTTCTCAGTTATCCAGAAAAAACTGAAGGCGAGCTAACCGATTGGCGGGCGTCTTTGGTCAACGCTAAAACACTGTCTCAAATTGCCAAAGAAATTGAGTTAGATAAGTATTTATTCTTATCTAAAGGTGAGGCTAAAGAAACAGCTTCTAAAGGTCGCCAATATATTTTGGCTGATGCCATGGAAGCTTTAATTGGCGCCATATATTTAGACCAGGGCTCTGAGGTTGCTAAAAGAGTAATTAGTGAGCTAGTGTTATCGAAATTAGAAAATATTATCGCGAACAAGCTTTACCTTGATCCAAAATCCTATTTTCAAGAAAAGGCCCAGGAGGTCTATGGTTTCACTCCGCGTTATGAGGTTTTGTCATCTAGTGGCCCAGACCATGAAAAAACTTTTGAAGTTGGCCTATATTTGGATGATAAAATTGTCAGCACTGGACGAGGTATGTCTAAGCAGGAAGCTCAGGTTGATGCGGCCGAGAATGGTTTGAAAAAAGAAGGATGGCGCTAAGGCCAACTATGATATAGATATCAGCTAGATTGAGAACCGTTAGCCAATTGGCTAGATAATCAACAACTCCACCATAAGATAGGCGGTCATATAGATTGCTATATGAACCGATGAGTAAGAAACTCCAACCCCATATTCGGGTTGGCTGTTTTTTTATTTGCCAAATGGCGGCAAAAGTTAGTCCAAGAGTAACTAAAGCTAGACAGATAGTTAGACTTAGGCCGCTCCAGGGGAGCGAAAAAGCAATATTATGATTGAGGCTATAGGTTAGCGACCAGCCAGGTATAAGTGACTGACTGTTTTTTGACCAATAATTTATCGCGATTATTTTAAGCAAACGATCGCTAGCCAATAACAAAACAGCCCAAAGCAGGGCTGTTTTTAGTATTTTAACCGATTGGTCTAATTTTTTTGTAATTGGCTTTTGCATTTAACGCAAGAGCTAGAAAATGGTCGAGCTAGTAAGCGTTTTTCATCGATTTCTTGATGGCAATACTTACAGATGCCATAAGTTCCTTCGTTAATTTGCTTTAGAGCCAAATCAACATCGCGTAAGGTTTTTTCTAATATTTCTTCAGTAGCAATATTGGTAGAATATTGACCGACTTCTTGAGCATTTTCATCGCTTTCTTCACCATAGTCAGGGAAGGTACTAGTAAAGTCATTGGCATTACCAGACTCCTTGGTGGCAAAAGTTTTCAAGGCTTCAACAGTCTCTTCTTTTATGCGTAGTAATTCAGCTTTAATCTGCTGGATGGTTTCTTGTTTCATAACAAAAATAAACTAAAATAAATCCTTTAACTATAATTTAAGTATAGGTGATAGGGGGCTTTTTGGCAAGCTAATTTAGGCAATTTGGGAGTTCAAATAGCCGGCCATCATTATGGTGTTTTAGGCTGAAAAATAAGGCATTTGACGGTAGCCAGTCTTTGATTTTTTCTGGCCATTCAATAATAATGAGGGTATCTTTTTGCCCGACCCAATCATTAATGCCTAGGTCAACCAAATCTTGTCCGCTAGATAGACGATAGGCGTCAATATGAATCAATTTTTTAATAACCGGATGAGTGCAATCGTACTCTTGCCAAATAGTAAAAGTTGGGCTAACCACTGGTCGATCAACGCCAAGATATTTAGCAATTGCTTGAGAAAAGGCAGTTTTACCAGCGCCTAAATCACCAGAGAGGGCAATAATTTCACCGCCATGAATAAAATCAACCAAGCGTTTGGCTAGTTGATCGGTTTGTTTTAAATTAGTGGATAGATACTGCATAATCAAAAAAAGCAGTTAATCAGTGGGCGCACAAGGAATTGAACCCTGGACCTCTTCGGTGTAAACGAAGCGCTCTAACCAGCTGAGCTATGCGCCCTAAATGTGCCGAGGACAGGACTTGAACCTGCAAGAAGTTGCCTTCACAAGCACCTCAAGCTTGCGTGTCTACCAGTTTCACCACCTCGGCCCGCAATTTAAGCGGTCTTTTTTGGCGTGGCCGCCTTTTTCTCGCTAATATCCTTTAAACGCTTTTTGTAGCCTTTCTTTAAGAAGGTTAGTTTAGCGCGGTGGACAATAGCTTGCTTCTTGATTTCAACCTTACTAATAGTTGGTAGATTGATGGGGAAGATTTTTTCAACTCCGACACCATTGGAGATTTTACGAATAGTGACGGTGCTGCCAGCTTCACTGCCATGTTTTCTAGCAATAACTAAGCCTTCAAAATATTGAACGCGTTCCTTTTCTTCACCTTTAGGATTAAGTTCCTTAATGCGTTGATGAATACGGACAGTCATGCCAGGTTTAAGATCGGCTAGAGTAGTATTAGCAACTTGTTCTTCTGCAGGAGCAGTAGTTGGTTTAGTCTCGGTCATAAAATTATAGTAATTTTCGTCTAATAAAAAATAGCGCTTAGTCGGTAAGCTCTCTTAGCTTAAGCAATTTTGGGATAATTGTCAAGATTAGCTATAGTGATAGGAATATTGACAAATAGTGATGATTTGTGTTAATTTCTCTTTAACAAAAAGAACTTTAAAAAAGAAAAATAGGGAGGTTATTATGAATATCCTAAGTTTGTTGCGATGGTTAGTGTTTTGCTGCTGTCGTTTAAGGAAAAAACCAAATGCTCAAGCGATAGTAGATATCTCGAGATATTTCGCAGAAGAGATCAGCAATCTTTTAGCTAATCAAGTTGATAATTATTGCTGGTGGTCTGAATGGTACAGGCTAATGGGCCTAGGGCAACTTAACCTTTGTGGGCTAGATTTTATTAAAGCCAAGAAAGGTTGTTGGAATATTCCCATTAGCAAAGGCTTAACTTTGAAAAGGGTTATGACAGCAGTGGAGCGTTATTTTCCAATTGCTAGCATAAACATGGAGAAAATCGATAGTTTGGAAGTGATTGAAGATGTTAGGACGACTAATAATAAGTCGTATTTGATTTCTTTATGTCCAAAAGAGTTGATCTCCAAAAATATTTCAATGACATTACTAGAGAGAATGCTCCTAGAGTTATTCCTTTGGACGACTAAGGGACAGCATATTGATCGTAGCAGCACAATGTCGTGTTGCTATGGCAGCGTTTATCAAGGAAAATTTTTAGATGTTTATTGGTCTCAGCTTTTAAAGGGGCTTGTGGTCGATAAAGTCTAATAAGAAGGAGGTTTATCATGAGAAAAAAAGGGTTTTTTCAAAAAATTTATCTTGAGTGGAAGCTGAATCAGCTGGGAATTCATAGTTGCCGCGAGCAGCTGCTAGATATGGTCCCCGATGGCTCGTTATTTTTATTTAAATGGCGCCAAAAATGTCGTGACATTTTTGGGCGTTATGGTCATATAATTAAAATAGTCGATAGTCAACGATTTCCTCAGTCGTTGATGAAAATAATACCCAAAGAACTGGTATTATCTACTATACCAGATTGGGAATGGCAAGTGGACAAATTCATTTTAGACAATGGGCAACTACTAAAAAATCCAGAATCATCAGCTGTCTGGTGGAGAAAATGGTACGAACTTATGGGGTTCGGCCAAGTAGAAATATCAGATGATATTTTTACTAATTCTATTCCTGGCTATTGGAATATTGCAATTGGAAAAGATTTGACCATAGAGAGCGTAGTTCGATCTCTGAAGAAGGTCTTAGAGTTTGGTCAGTTTTGGCCCGGGTCACTAAGCCGTACTGGAAATATCACTCTACCAAAAGAGATTATTGAGAATATTAGAACTTCGAAGGAGTCTTATTTAATTTCTTTTGAACCAATCTTTGAGCTCAATATAGATTGGCCAATGTTAAAAAGCAGAGAGTGCACTTATCCAACGTTATTGGAAGTGCTGGTACTATATTTGTTTATCTGGTCAACAATAGGTAAACTCTTAGATAAAAAGAGTGTTACAAGATGTGGCGGCACAAAACTAAAGGGTGACGAAGAGCCACTGATGTTAACTTATGATGGTGTTGTATTGTTGGATAGCACTATAAGAACAGTGCTCCCGCTTGATGATTTTTGGGAACACAGGTATGTAATCGAAAGACGAGTTTATGTCTAAATAAACTCGTCTTAACTAGTAAATGGCGTCGGATTAACACCGGCGCTTTTTTATTTCCTTTCTAGTATCTCTTTTAAATATTGTCCGGTAGCGCTGTTTTTATTATTAGCAATTTCTCTAGGTGTTCCTTCGGCAACCAATTGTCCGCCTTTTTCTCCACCCATTGGCCCTAGGTCAATTAGCCAATCAGCAGTTTTAATGACATCTAGGTTGTGTTCAATAACTAAAACGGTATTACCTTTATCAACTAGTTGGTGTAGTACTTCGAGCAGTTTGTGAATATCGGCAAAATGAAGTCCAGTAGTTGGTTCATCTAAAATATAGAGAGTTTTACCAGTGCTTTTACGAGCGAGTTCGGTGGCTAATTTGACTCTTTGGGCTTCACCGCCAGAAAGAGTGGTGGCTGGCTGGCCAAGCTTGATATAGCCTAAACCAACTTCATTTAGAGCGGCAATTTTATCTTTGATAGTTGGTTGATTAGCAAAAAAGACTAGAGCTTCTTCAACTGTCATTTCCAGCACTTCGTAAATATTTTTATCTTTATAGTGAATTTCTAGAGCTTCTTGGTTATAGCGCTGGCCATGGCAGACTTCGCAAGTGACATATACATCCGGCAAGAATTGCATTTCAATTTTAGTCATACCGTCGCCATGACAAGCTTCGCAGCGACCGCCAGTAACATTAAAAGAGAAACGACCTGACTTATAGCCGCGGAGTTTGGCTTCGGGTAGACTGGCAAAAAGGTCACGAATTGGTGAGAAAGCCCCGGTGTAGGTGGCTGGATTGGATCTTGGGGTGCGGCCAATTGGTGCCTGATCAATTTCAATAATTTTATTTAAATGACCAATACCGTCGATTCGTTCATATTTTCCAGGATCTTCACTAGATTGGTAAAACTTTTGTTTTAAAGCTTTAGCTAAAATATCGGTTACTAGGGTTGATTTTCCTGAGCCGGAAACTCCAGTCACGGCAATGAATTTGCCTAAAGGAAAATTGACAGTTAGATTTTTTAGATTGTTTTGCGAGGCTCCAACAACAGTTAAATTTTGATCATTGCCAGAACGGTATTTTTTAGGTAGAGCAATAGTTTTTTTACCAGACAAATATTGGCCAGTGATCGATTTGGGATTAGCCATAATCTCTTTAGCC
>DAOQAO010000013.1:0-11230 GCA_035354095.1 bacterium
GGGACATCTTTAATTCCAAGTTCATGGAAGAATTTGATATATTTAGCCATAGTGTTATATATCCCCGAGGGGTATTTATTTTTAAATATTATAACAAATATTTAGACCAGTGACAAACTTTTTATTTTTTAATGGTCAATTTCAATCTTGACAAAAGGTTAATTTTGGTTAACAATACCTAATCAGTTTATAGCCTTGTCTAGCAGGCGTGGTGAAACTGGTATACACGCATGCCTTAGGAGCATGTGGAGCAATCCGTGCGGGTTCAAGTCCCGCCGCCTGCACAGAGAAATTATGTTGAATTTTGAACCGACAACTCTACAAACTATCAAACAAGCTAGCCGAGTCCTAATTGCCGCTGATATTCAATCAGCCTCAAGCAATGGGGCAGCAGCCATGGCCTTAGTTAGCGGCTTTAAACAAGCTGGTATCCAGGCCGATTTGGTAGCCAACCGCCAGCTTGATGATAGCTGGTCGGTTTTGAATTCTGACATTAAGCCGAGTTTAAATTTGGCGAGCGAAGAATTTATTATCAGTCTTGATTTGAGCCGAACTAAAGTCGGTCAGATTAAATATAAAATTGAAGACAACCGTCTTAATTTTTTGATTAAGCCCAATGGCGGTCAATTTACTGAAGAAGATGTTGAACTTTTAGTTGGCCGGCCACCCTATGATCTAGTAATTACTGTTGGTGTTGCTGAGCCAGAAGCTTTGGGCGAGATTTATAACAGTAATTCTTCGTTATTTTATCAGACACCACTCATCAATATTGATTGTCAGACTAAAAATGAAAATTTTGGCCAGATGAATTTGGTTGATTTGGTCGCAAGTTCCAACGCTGAAATTATTCATGAGCTTTGGCGTGCGCTCAATTGGCCAATGACTCCAGAGGAAGCGACTTGTTTGCTAGCGGCTTTAATTTACGACACCAAGAACTTTACTAGCAGCAAGGTTAGTCCGCAGCTACTTTTAGCCGCTTCTAATTTGATTAGTGAAGGGGCTCGTCGGGAAGATATTGTTAATGAATGGTACTCAGCAGTAAAATTGCCGACTTTAAAGCTTTGGGGTAAGGTTTTATCTGGGCTAGAGCAATCTGACAATGGTTTGGTTTGGTCAAAACTGGACAGTGATATTGGTCATATTGATGAACAAGCCGTGGAGCAGGCTATTGAAAGATTATTGATTGGTCTACAAAATACTAAGATTGTTGTTATTTTTTATAATTTAAATCAATCAGCTGAGCCAACAGTGTCTTTGTCTTTGCTCAAGAATCAAACTTCCCTCAAAGAAGTTAATAAATCGTTAAGCCAAGATAATGGCAGCCAAACTGGGGTAGTGGCTTATGCTAATGGTCCGATTGATTTAAGCCAATGGTTAAATGACTTTAAGCCGGTTAGTCATGGCAAGATGATTTCTTTCCATAGCAATTTAGGTACGGCCGCCACAATGGAATTGATACTGCCAATTATCAATCGAAAGCTAACCGAGATTGCTTAATTTGCCAATCAGACAGTAGTCGGTTACAATTAGTATTGTTTTTTGCGCCCATAGCTCAGTTGGTTAGAGCGCCGCTCTTATAAAGCGGAGGTCGACGGTTCAAGTCCATCTGGGCGCACTAAGGTTGACAAAAATTGTGGCAACTTTTACAATGAGAACGCTTTGGACGGTTAGCTCAGTTGGTTAGAGCGCTACGTTGACATCGTAGAGGTCACTGGTTCAAATCCAGTATCGTCCACCATCAAATCTCTCCTAAATAGGGGGGGATTTTATTTTGCCAAACGATAAGCCACAAGGGCGATAGTGAGGCCGGCTAGAGTACCAAAGAGCCAGAGGGGCCAAGATTTATTAGTTGATTTTTCTTGACTAAAATCAAGGGTAGTAGTAGCGACGGTTGAAGAATTATCGGTAGTTTCCAGCAAGACAATATCTTCTTTTTGTCTTGGAATTAAACGATAGCCATTGTTATCAATCGCTAGTCCAGTGATGCGGTAGTTTTGCCCAACAGTAAAATCGGTGCTTTTCAATTGGCTACCGGTTTTTATTTGAACTAAATACTCACCTTGATCATCGGTTAAATAAAGAGTTGATTGGTTTTTAGCCGAAAGTTGTCCAGTCAGTTCTAGTAATTGACCGTTTTTTAAATTGGCCCAATTTTTCGCAGCGTTTAGTGGTTGAAGTTGCGATTCTTGGCTAAGAACTTTTATATCCTGTGGGCCGTCAATTGATAATTTAGTTTCGAGTGTAGTTGTAACTAGCTGACCAGTGACCGCAATTAAACTACCCAGCCGAAGTTCAGGCCAGAGCCTGTGATAATTGTAAATCTTTAGTCCAGCTGAGTTATCGCCGTAAGTAATGTAAAAATATTGGCTAGACAGCTGGCTGGGTAGGGCAGTAACAACGCCCTGAATAGTCTCATTTTGACTGGTAGCTTTTGTTGTTTTGTTTGAACTAGTTATGTGCTCAATTGTATCAACGAGCCCACCAGTTGGTTGCCACAAAAAGAGGGCTTCTGTATCGTTATTGAGTGTCAGGCCCAAGTCTTTAGCTAGAAATTTAAGAGTAGTTTGAGCGGGAATAGTGTAGCCATCCAAACTAAGCGGCTTATCTTTTTTAGCTAAATCAGCCAAAAGCCAACCGGCTAGATTGATGTCTTTGTCGGTATTATTGACTAGGGTAAAATACTCTGGCTGTCCTTCAGCTGATGTAGCAACGATTTCGCCAAAAGATAGTATTTTCGTTTGTGAGTAAGTGGGCAGAGCCAGTCCGAAGATGAGTCCGACCAATAATAAAACAAGCTTTCTGCCAGCTAAAAGCCAGCACCCCTCCTTGATAGCCATATTGTTAAGTTAATAATTAGGCAAGTTTTTTCTTGAACAGATCAACCCAAGGAATTTTAACTGGGTCAACGCCATTTAGAAGTCCCAAATAATAGCTGAGCCAACCGCCAAAAGCTAGTATTTCTAAGGCTTGGCCAAGTGAATCAGTAGACTCTGTGTGATAATTAAAAACCGGTAAACCGTTTTCTTCTAAAACTTCATCGGTAAGTTCTAGTCTTTTCGCCATGCGGTCATTTAAGCCAGTAATTTTGAAGGATAGGGCAGCCACAGTTTCTTTAACGCTTGTGGGATAAGAAAGACCTTCCATAGCGTAATGATTGAGTTCAGGAATAACCAAATAATTAGCTAGATTTTTGCTGGTTTCGTTGATTTGATTGCGTAAGATATGAAGATTGCCAGTTATTTTGTCTGGTCCAATCAGCCAGATTTGGCGGTTTTGTAATTGTAGGGCTAACTGTTTAGCGTCATTTTCTTCAGTAGGAACTTCGGGCAGCCAGTGGCGACCTGTTTCCTTGAGTTGTTTAACTATAGTTTCAGCGGCAGATAAATCAAAAGGCATGATGTCTAAAGTCCCGAGCAGGCCGAGTAGACCAAAAATCGCATAGCCTAGGCCTAAACGAGGTTGTCCGGAAGGATTATTTTCGGTGGTAAAAATATAGGCTGGCCAATTGTTGTCGCGAGCAAGTTTAGCTAAAGGATTGCCCGCGGTATCGGCAGTAATTGCAGCTAATTGAGCGCCGCGCCGCATAGCCTCGGCGACAGTACTTAGAGGTTCTTCGGTTGTGCCAGAATATGATGAGACAATATAGAGAGTCTGTTCATCGATGTAATTGGGAACAGTGTAGCCTGGTTCAATAATCAAAGGGGCTGGTAGTTTATCAGCTAGAGCTGAGGCGATTAGTCGAGCTCCGAGATTGGAGCCACCCATACCGTTCAAAACTATTTTATTGATTGGCTTTAAAAGCTTGTGGGATGCTTTATTTTTAAAGTCAGTAATTACTTGGAATAATTGTTCTGGCAGTAGCTCAATAGCTTGGCCGACTTGGTGACTGTCGAGCTCAAGTCTAGCAGTCTGGTTGTCTAGTATAGTCATAAAAAAATTTAACAATTAACAAGTTTGATTATTATAGCAATATTATTGCTATTTATCAAAAAATATGGTAGCGTAAGAGTACTTTTACTCTTCAGAAGCTTTTATGTCTGGACACTCAAAATGGGCAACTACCAAGCGCCAAAAAGCGGTAGTTGACGCCAAACGCGGCGCAATTTTTACTAAAATGAGCAATTTGATAACGATTGCTGCCCGTGACAAGGGTGGCGATCCGACTACCAATTTTACCTTGCGTATGGCTATTGATAAAGCCAGGCAGTCAAATATGCCCAAAGACAACATTGAACGGGCAATTAAGCGCGGCACTGGTGAAGGTGGCGGCAATCAAATTGAAGAATTGGTTTACGAAGGACAAGGTCCAGTCGGTAGCCAGTTTATTATTAAATGTGTTACCGATAGTCGCAATCGTACCGCTTCAACTATTCGCCATGCTTTTTCCAAGGCCGGCGGCAGTTTGGGAGCGGTAATGTGGAACTTTTCTCTGAAAGGGGTTGTTCAAATCACTACTGAAGCTTTGGCTTCTAAAAACAGTGATTGGGATAATTTTGAATTAGAATTAATTGACCAAGGCGTTGAAGATATTATCCGTGAAGAAGAAGGAGTAACTTTATATACTGCCTCAGAAGATTTGCAGAAATTAAAGAATTTTCTTGATCAGCAAAATATCGCTACCGAAACAGCGGAAATTCAATATGTCGCTAAGGACAAGATGACAATTGAAGATGCTGATGATCGCGCCAAAATGGAAAAGTTTATTGACTCTCTGGAAGACTGTGAAGATATAAGCGACTATTATACTAACGCTGAGTGGGAATAAGCTTCGATGGCTAAAAAAGTTAGAATAATTGTTGGTTTTGATCCCGGGCTAGCTGATACTGGTTTCGGGGTAATTGCAGCCGCTGGTTCTAAACTAGTGTGCTTGGCTTATGGATCTCTAAAAACTCCAACTGGTGTTGATTTACCAACTAGACTGGCTAGTATTTATGAGCAGGCTGAAGAAATTTTGGATAAATACAAGCCCGATTTAATTGGTATCGAGCAACTATTTTTTTGTCGTAATGTGACGACAGCTTTTCAGGTCGGGCAAGCTCGAGGTGTAGTCATGCTCGCTATTGGTCAAAGAAAGATTCCTTGTTTAGAATTTACCCCGCTTCAGATTAAGCAAGCAGTGACTGGTTATGGTCAGGCTGATAAAAAACAGATCCAAAAAATGGTTCAGATGACGCTGGGATTAGAAAAAATTCCTAAGCCGGATGATGCGGCCGATGGTTTAGCCGCGGCAATTTGTGCGATGCAGGGTAGTTCGACCCTTTTAATCAAGGAGTAAGTTATGAATAAAAAGATATTAAAAATAGTTAGTATTGCTTCAGAAGTCGCGCCATTTAGCAAAACTGGCGGGCTAGCTGATGTAGCGCGTAGTCTGCCCAAGGCTATCAGCCGTTTGGATCATGAAGTAATCGTCGTGACACCTCTTTATAATAAAGTTATTAGTAAAGCTAAACATAAGCTCAAGGAGGTTTTTCATGAGATAAAAATCAATGTTGGTGGCGAAAGTCTACTGGTTAATTTTTGGCAAGGTTATTTAATGGATGATCTTCCAGTTTATTTTATTGAACAAAAAGATTTTTTTGGGGTTGATAAAAAACTTTATGGCGCTAAAAACGATAATGCTCGTTTTTATGTTTTTGATGTAGCCGCTTTAAAACTTTTAGAACTATTAGAATTTAAGCCTGACATTATTCATTGCCACGATTGGCAAACCGGACTTATACCGCAGCTACTTAATACTCAATTTAAGAAATCAAGCACTCTAAGAGGGGTTCGAACAGTTTTTACTATTCATAATTTGGTTTTTCAGTATGGTCACAATTGGTGGCAGGTTCCAATGGATAAAAAAGATTTTGGTACTAAAAAGCTACCCGGTCTTAGCGATCCAGATATTGAACATATCAACTTTGCTAAACGGGCGATACTGCAGGCTGATATAATAAACACGGTTAGTGAACAATATTGCCAAGAAATAATGACCAGGCATTTTGGTCAGGATCTTCATCGAATTTTAAGAAATCGAGCCGATCGTTTATTTGGTATTATCAACGGTATTGATCATTTTGAATATAACCCGAGCAACGATAGTAAATTGCCGGTTAGATATGATTGTCGGTCAGTTATTGAGGGTAAAGCAGCCAATAAAAAATATTTGCAGGAAAAATTGGGCCTGCAAGTTGATAATGATGTGCCACTGATCTGTGCTACTTCTAGAATTACTTTTCAAAAAGGGTTTAGCCTGATTATGGAAACCATGGAGTGGCTGTTTAAGTCTGATGCCCAAATTGTCATTCTCGGGGATGGAGACAAACAGTATTTGGACAAATTGAAATTTTGGCGAAAAAAGCATCAAAAACGAATGGCAATTCGTTCTTATCGCAAGCACCCAGAACTAGAAAGTCTTTGTTATGCTGCTAGTGACTGTTTGCTGTTGCCATCTCATCATGAACCTTGTGGAATCAACCAGCTGATTGCTATGCGTTATGGCTGTGTGCCAATTGTCAGAAATGTTGGCGGTCTCAATGATACGGTCAGTAATTATAATCCACGCACCAATCGTGGCACTGGCTTTATGTTTAATACCTTTACAGTTATGGGGCTCTATACTGCTATGATTAGGGCCCTAGAGAACTATCGTCATGAAGCTTGCTGGCAAGGACTGGTCCGTCGTGATATGAAGATTGCTAGCTCTTGGAAAATTCCAGCTCAAAAGTACCTCAACTTATATCGTCGAGCTTTAAAATAAAATATGCGTTGGATTAATGTTCTACATTTTTATCAGCCACCACTCAGTCATCCTGAGATTGTTTTAGAGGCAGCTAAGTTTAGTTACTCAAGAGTAGCTAAGGTTTTGTTGAAAAACCCCAAAGTCAAAGTAACGGTTAATTTTAGTGGTTGTCTTTTAGAACAGCTTCAAACACTCGGTCAAACTGAACTAATCAATGATTGGCGCCAACTGGTGGCTAGAGGACAGGTTGAAATTCTTGGTTCTGCCTATTGGCACGCTCTTTTGCCAAAACTTAACTTAAGAGATGTGGCCTATCAAGTGACAGCGCAAGAAAATATTTTAAAAAGCGTATTTAATATTGAACGACCGCGAGGTTTTTTTGCTCCAGAACTGGCCTATTCCAAGGAGCTAGCCAAATGGTTAGTCGAGAGAGGCTATCACTATGCAATTGTTGATGAAATAACAATTGATGGACAGCTTGGGCAACCAAAGAAGCTGTTATATCAAGACGAATCAGGTCTTATTTTAGCAGTCAGACAAAGAGAACTATCGAGATCATATCCACCGGAAGTAATTATGGGGGATTTAAGAGATTGTCCAAAAGATTTGTTCACTGCGACAGATGGTGAACTCTATGGTTTAAGGCATCGTGATTACCGTGGTAACTTGGAAAAAGTTTGGCAAAAGGAAGATTTTAACTATCAGACAGTTAGTGAATTATTAGACCAAGAAGAAAATAATGAGCCTTGTCAGTTAGTGGCTTCGTCTTGGGAAAGTCAATCAGAGGAAATTATCAGTCGACAACCTTTTGCTGTTTGGGATAATCGCCAGAATAATATTCACTCAATGCTTTGGTCTTTGGCTGATTTAGCTAGCCAAGCGGCTGATCATTTTTCTAAAGACGATAACCGGGAGTGGGTATATCGACACCTACACCAGGGTCTAGCTAGTTGCGCCTGGTGGTGGGCTAGTAATCGAGACTTTGCTTTGTTTGGTAACCGCGCTTGGAATCCTGAAGAAATTATTCGTGGAGCCGAGCAATTAACCAGAAGTGTCAGATCAATTGAAAATGAAGCTAGCCGTCATTGGAAACAGGAGGCTGATAAAATATTTTGCTCACTACAAGGAACAATTTGGCAACAGCATTGGCGACAATGGTTAAAATAAGTTAATGATTATGAAAAAATTTAGCATTGAAGATATTCTTGATTTAGCTAGTATCCAGGAATTATTAGCTGAAGAATTATCAAAAAAATGGCCGAATATAAAGGACATTGTTGTTGAACAGGTTAAGATTATCAAGAAAAGTTTTCACAATAATTATTATAATTTAGTTACTGCCTACCCACTCAGCTTTTTAGAAAATGGCCAGAAAAAAGAGATGGTCATTTATTCTTCTGCTCATAGTAATGAATCGCGCCGTCAGACCATGGCCAATCTGCAGTTAATTTGGGAGAAGGGTGTTCCGAGTAACGAGTTTCAAACCAACCAGCCGTTATTTTATAAAACTGGGTGTAATGCTTTTTTCTATGTTGGTTTGCCCGGCATCAATTTGTATCATTTTTTTCATGAAAATGATCGATCAGCAATTGAAGAGAGCATTAAGGCCACAGCCAAATGGTTGGCTAGGCTACATAGATTAACATCGGGTATGGTCAATTGGCCTGAGTCTCGTGAACAAAGAGTGATTGATGTAGCCCCAGGCAAAGAGAGAGCCCTAGATAGAATAAAAAAAGTTTGTCCAGAGTATTACCAGCGGTTTGCGCATCTTTATGAAATTTTAGAAAAACGAGAGCTTAGTCATTGGCCCCAAAATGAAGATTTGACCATGATCCATGGTGATTTGCATCCCGAAAATGTTTTAGTTAATGATCAGGGTATTGCCATTATTGATTGGGCCGATGCTTCACTAGGGGATCCCGTGCGCGACCTAGGGTCGTTTACTCAGCAGCTTTCTTTTATGGGTCATCGGGCGATTAATGATAATGATTATTGGCAAGCAATGCAAAAAATATTTTTAGAAACCTATCAGGCTGAAGAAGGTATCAAATTACCAACTGATTGGCAAGAAAGACTAAAGACTTATTATTATTTTACAGCTTTTAGAACGGCGATTTATTTTGTTACCAAATCAGGTCCAGAACCAGAGCGCTCAGATGGGCTTCTTAATGAAATTGAGGCTAATTTAAATTAAACTTATGTTGATTGACTTACAGGTTCATTCAATTTACTCTGATGGCTATTTAAAACCGCGTGAATTGGTTAATTTTTTAGCCAAAGAGGGCGTTAGAGTGGCTTCACTAACTGATCATAACACTTTAGCCGGCTGGTCAGAATTTTCTCAAGCCTGTCAGGTGGCTAAAATAAAAGCCATTCCCGGCATTGAAATATATACTCGTTTTAATAATCGGCAGATTAATGTTTTGTGGTACAACTTGCCAATAGATAATGAAAAAGTTAATAAACTGCTCCTAAATAGCCAAAAACACTGGTCTAATCGAATTGCTAAACATTTACAAAAAATGGTAGCAAAGAAAATGTTGGTTAAGGGTAGTGAGGCGGTTGTAAATAAATTTTCTAACTATATACCAACTAATCGAGTTTTGGATGCTTTACTGGAAATAAAAGGCAATCGTCAGTTGATTGAAAAAGCGATTGGTGAAAAATATTTTCGTGAAGAAGATGCAATTGGCTGGCTGTTTAACAGCAAGAAGTTTGGCCGATTAAAGCCGAGCTGTATTGATTTAAAAAGAATTATTAAATTACGCCAAGAATTGGGTGGCCAGTTGATTTTCTGTCACCCTGGTAAGAGTAAATTTTTAAAGACCAAGTTGGTTACCAAATTAAAAGACCTAGGTATTGATGGACTAGAAGTTTTATCACCACATCATAGTCTCGGGACAGTTTTTTATTTGCAAGATTTGGCTACTCGACTGGATATGGTTATGACTGGCGGTTCAGATTTTCATCGCTTTGAACTAGTTGATCAGGGGCTACTTAGTGCTTATGATTATTGGCGAGCGGATAGTCTAGATTTACGAGACATTGGCGAAGTCATTGGACAGTAGATTTTACAAAAGCTGACTCCGGTCAGCTTTTATGTTATACTAAAAACAAATATTCCCTCCGTTTATTTTTAATTTTTTTATATGGCAAATGACAAAAAGGCCAAGAAAGAAAAGGAATTGGCCCACATTGACAACGGCGATTTTCCTGAGAAACAAAAAGCGGCCGAAGCAGCGATGAGCCAAATTCGTCAGATGTATGGCGAAGGAGCAATTATGAAGTTTGGCGATGTCAAAAACGCCAATGTTGATGCTGTGACCACTGGTTGTCTATCTTTAGACTTGGCTCTAGGGGTTGGTGGTGTGCCTCGGGGCAGGGTAATTGAAATTTATGGTCCAGAGTCTAGTGGTAAAACCACGCTAGCTCAGCATATTATTGCTGAAACCCAAAAACAAGGCGGTATTGCTGCTTTTATTGACGCGGAGCATGCCCTAGATCCTGAATATGCCAAGAAGATTGGTGTAAATATTGATGAAATGTTGATTAGCCAACCAGATACTGGTGAGCAGGCTTTAGAAATTCTAGAAACTTTGGTTCGCTCTAATGCCGTTGATGTAGTAGTAGTGGATAGTGTGGCCGCCTTGGTGCCAAAAAAGGAAATCGAAGGCGATATGGGTGATCTACAAATGGGCTCTCAAGCTCGCTTAATGAGTCAGGCCTTGCGTAAGCTAACTGGTATTATTGCTAAATCAAAGACCATTGTTATTTTCATCAATCAACTTCGTATGAAGATTGGCGTAATGTTTGGTAACCCAGAAACAACGACTGGTGGTAATGCTTTAAAGTTTTATGCTTCAGTCCGAGTTGATATTCGTAAAATTGCTCAGATAAAACAGGGCGAGAAGATGCTTGGCAACCGCGTTAAATGTAAGATTGTTAAAAATAAAGTGGCTGCACCTTTCAAGTCTTGTGAGTTTGATATTATGTATAACGAAGGCATTTCTTTGGCTGGCGACACCCTAGACACTGGTGTAGAAGTAGGAACAATCACTAAGTCCGGCAATTCTTATAGTTTTGGCGAAGTTAAATTGGGAGTTGGTCGAGAAAATGCTAAAGCTTTCTTGCGCCAAGATAAAGATTTGATGAATAAGATTAAAAATCAGGTTTTGTCAGATTTGGAAGCCAAACAAGAATAGAAAAAATTAAAAGAAGTTGAAAAAGGCTCTATTATTAGATAGGGTCTTTTTTGTACTTGACAAAATTATCTAAAGGTAGCAGTATTTAATATTAAAATTAAAGTAGATCTTTAACAATAAAAATTGAGAAAGGAGATAGAAATGGAAAATAATGAGAATCAAAAATGGACCGAAAAAGACGGTGTGGTTTACTTTTCGGTCACCAGCGATGGAGTGACCGGCGAAGAATGGATTACTCGTTTGGAAAGCAAGGGTTTCCGTGCCGGAGATTATGTCAAGAATGTACTTCGCTCCAAAGGTTTTA
>DAOQAO010000014.1:0-11142 GCA_035354095.1 bacterium
CCAGCATTTTAGAAGCAGCCGTTGCCTTTTCTTCTTTAACTAAAATATTATCCTTAACTAAATAAGGAATACCTAATAGACCACCCTTTTCACCGGCCTTCAAACGCTTGTCGGCCTCAATTGCTTGTTGTCTAGCCATTTCTTCATTAAAAGACAGACAAGCTTTTATAGTCTCGTCGTATTTATTTATCCTAGCTAAAAAATAATTAGCCAATTCCAAACTGGTCAGCTGCTGACTATCTAATAATTGTCGCGCCGTAGCGATTGTTAAATTCTTGATATTCATAAAGTTAAAGGGCTTCGTCTTTTCTTAAAACCATGGTCTGGTTGCTTTCTGCCCGAGATAAATCAAGTCCGCTAGCCGCTATTTCTTTTGTAGCTAAATTTAGACTATCCAAATGAGCCAAGACCTCTGTTAATTGCTGACTATATAATTCGATTTCATTATCTTTTAAATCCAATTTAGCTAGCATGGCCAAATGTTTTATTTTGGTAGTATCTAGAGACATATTTATTCTGCTAATAGCTTAAGTAATTCTTCTTCACCAATAATTTTAACCCCGAGCGACTGGGCTTTAGCTAGTTTACTGCCAGGCTCTTCCCCAACCACTAAATAATTAGTTTGATGAGTAATTTGGCCACCAATCTTGCCACCAGCTTGCTTTATTTTAACTTCGGCCTGACCTCGTGTCAAACCTTGTAAGCTACCAGTTAAAACAAAAGTAAGGCCACTAAGCTTTTGCTCCAAAAGATTGACTGTTTTCTTTATAGTAACGCCATGATTAGTTAGTCCAGCCAACAACTCACCACTAGCTTCATCTTTGAACCAGTCAAATAAAGACTCAGCAACTTTTGGACCAACATCAGGTAGCTCCTGCCACTCAGCTTGACCAATTTCTTGCCCAGCCAAGAATAATTCCTGCGGTGTAATTTCTTTTAACCAATTATTTTTATTTTCTAAAAATTTAGCAATCGATCCAGCTGATTCTTGACCAATTTGTTTAATGCCTAGACCATAAATGAAACGGTCTAAAGAAATTTGCCGATGACTATTTATGGCTTTAATTAAATTATCAGCTGATTTCTCGCCAAGACCAGGTAAAACTTTTAGCTGATCAATTGTTAAGCTATAAAAATCGGCAATCGTTTCAATTAGGCCTGTGTCAACTAACTGCTCAATAACTTTAGGACCAAAACCATCAAAATCAACTGCGTCCTTGCTAGCCCAATGACGCAATTTTCTTAAATTAACAGCGTAGCATTGATTATTAAGACAGCGATAAGCTACTTCACCAGTAGCTTTTTCAATTTCACCGCCGCAAATCGGACAACTGCTAGGTGGTAAAATCTCAACTTCTGAGCCTGTTCTAAGTTTTGGCAATACTTCGACAACCTTGGGAATAACATCACCAGCCCTTTCTAAAATAACCGTATCACCAACCATTAATCCTAATCTTTTTATTTCATCAAAATTATGCAGAGTTGCTCTGGCAATTGTAACACCACCAACTTTTACTGGTTCAAAAGTGGCTGTCGGGGTCAAAATACCAGTACGGCCAACCTGCCAAACCACTTCTTTGACCATGGTTGTTGCTTGCAGTGAACCAAATTTATAAGCCATCATATAACGCGGCGCCTTACCGGTTATACCAAGCGTTTCCCACATTACCATATCATTGACCTTAACAACTGTTCCATCGATCTCAAATGGTAATTGATCGCGATGTTTTTCAACTTCTTGATAAAAACTAAAAATTTCATCCAAGTTGCTGCAAATTCGATTTTGTTTTAATGTTTGAAACCCAATCAAATTAGCTAGCTTATCAGCCTGGTGACGATAACGAACTAACTGACCACGAGAGTATCCGGAAATTAATAAATCATAAGCATAAAAATCTAGATGACGCTCGGCGGTTATTTTTGGATCAAGCTGGCGAATAGAGCCAGCGACACCATTACGAACATTAGCTAATAATGGTTTACCAATTTCTTCATAACGCTTATTAACTAAAGCTAGCGTCTTTTTGGACATCACTGCTTCACCACGAATTTCAATAGTTCCATTATTAATAATTTCCGTAATATTCTCGGTGTCCTTCTCATTAAAACCAATACTAGTCAATTCGTCTTTCTTGGGCAGGCGTAATTTTAAGGGAATACTTTCAACGGTTCGAATATTAGTAGTCACATCTTCACCTACTTTGCCATCACCACGAGTTGCTCCACGAACTAACAACCCTTTTTGATATCTAAGACTAATAGCCAGTCCATCCAATTTTAATTCAGCATAATATTCCTCAGCTGCTTTTCTTTTCAAAAAATTATCATTACGACTCTGCCAATCGATCATGTCTTGCTCAGAAAAAGCATCATAAAGAGAAATCATTGTCTCTTCATGCTGGACTTTCTTAAATTTTTCTGAAGCCTGACCAGCCACTCGCTGAGTTGGCGAATCGCTAGTGATTAACTCCGGATATTTTTGTTCCAATTTAAAAAGCTCATTTTTTAAACTATCTAAAGCCCCCTCATCAATTAGATTTTTATCTAAGACATGATAAGCGTAACGATACTCATCAATCTGCTGACGGAGCTTTAGTATTCTTTGATTAACTTTTTGTAATTCTTCGTTCATAATTATTACTTGGGAACACACATAAAATCGACACATTTTTCAGTGTCCAAGCATTGCCCACAAAAACCATTACACTGATTATAACCACACTCGTAAATTATTTCTTCACCATCTTGATTGTCCTTACATTTCGGCACACAACCAGAGGTTCGATTAATGGTCATTTTTATAGATCGCTTAACTCCATTAGATATCCCAGTCGACTCCAAAAAAACCTGACTATCATCATCACTAACTCCTCGGTAAATAATATAGTAACTCTGAGCTAATGTTTCTTCATGGCCAAGATTTTGCGGTTTAACTAAACCACACGGTTGACAACCAGAAACTTCATGATCGCCTTCATGACCAGGAACTACTTGGTTAAAGAAAAGACAATAATCTTCTTTATTACAGCAAAGATAATCCATATCAGTCCCGCAGTTGCGTTTATCAATTGTTTCCTGCTGATCAAAATCCAAAACTCTTTCCACACCGACATCGGCTGCAAAATAGGCCTTAACTGAATCGCTCTGAGTACGGCTAATATTGATAGCAATCATTACTAGACTCGCTACCGACATGCTAATAATTAGGGAACCTGTGATTATTAGCATACTAATAATCATAATCACCCCTTTTTTAAAATTAACCACCGAAGGAATAGTTTTCATAAGATCTAGAAGAAATACTTGTCTGAATTTGCATTGATTGACGCCCAGCCTCATTATTGAAATAATCAAAAGTAAACCTGATAGTAACTATAGGCTGTTCTTTTTTTATATCTTCATGGCGTATTACAAAACTTAACTGGCTAATTGCTATATTAGCTGGTGTCATAAAAGCTGTATGTCCATCACCTCGAGTTATCATCATCCTTTGACTTGATTCTTCAAGTTCATAGGTAACACAAATATTTTGATAATTACGAAACTTCATTTTTTTACCATCATTTTCCACTTGATAAACCTTGCCAGCCGTAATACAACTACCATCATCAATTTTAGCCATTCTAATCTCTTTAGCCATTGATTCTAAGACATAACTGATTGATTCTTGAGCATTCTTGGCTGATAAAGTATTTCTTTGTGACCTAATGATAGACAAAAATATGTTAGTAGCACTAACAATCAAAATAGCAAAAATTGCCACCGACACCATTGTCTCTATTAAAGTAAAAGCTTTCTTATTCTGTTGACCGCCACGCATATAAATAATCTTCTATTTCATAATTGCCAGACTGCCCTTGGCCTTGCCAAGAAATATAACACTTGATGCGACAATAACCATTGCTACCGCAACTAGTTGTTATAAGTCGACGAAATGGAGTGTTGATTGAACCGCCATAACCATAAAAACCATTATTATTAATTGTTAAAACTGGGGTTTTCTCTATATTACTTTCAGCAGAATCAATAAAACCGGTATAATCAATAATAAAATTATTTAGAAACAGATTTTCTAAAGAATCTGGATTAGATATTGGGCTGTCGGACTTCCAATCATTATCTCTAATATTTCGCACTAATTCTAACCCTTCTTGAGCTAGCTGAGCCGAAATTAAAGTATTTTTATTATAGTACTGAACTCGAACATTTTGCGAGGCCAGCGAAGCAATACCTAAAAGACCAAGGCCAATTATACCCATGGCAATCAGTAGCTCAATCAAGGAAAAAGCCGCTTTCATCTTTTTCTTTTTTCTATCAATTTTATTCATTTTCAATCAATCCAAAAAAATTAACACTAACTGCACTAGAGATGTTATTTACTTTATCTTTTAAATAAATTTTTATATTATTATTATTTTCTCCATTAATAAAAACTTGAGGATCTGGTGGTTGAAAAAAAATCAAAGCCTGGTCAGTCGATTCACTTTCATTTTTCATGATTTCATCAATAACAATATCATCATCAAAATTTAAAGTTTTATATACCCCATCAGTTTCAGCAACAAACTGATGATCATCATCTAAATCAGTGACTATTTTATATTCAGCTGGCCTAGTTTTATCTAGCAAAATACCCCACCCCCCTCTCGGAACAATTGTTCGATCACGAGCTGAATCATAAAAATCTTTTGAACCAATAGCATAACTTTGGGTCAGTCTTATGTTGGCTGAAAGATTTTGCAAAGACATTTTTAACTTTGATTGACGATTACTAGAATTATAGTTAGCTAGTGACACTGAAATAATTAAAGCAAAAATAGCTAAAACCACCAGAAGCTCAACTATGGTAAAACCTTTGACTGTTTTAAACTTATTCATAAGGTTAACTAATTGGTATAAGTAGTGCTAGCCGGATTTTGTTCTTCCCAGCGCCAGCTCTTTTGTGTTGAACAAGGGAAAATATCAATCAAAGCATTTGGATCGGTTTCATCACCGGAATGCCCTTGATCATCAAAAGCGACAATCTTGTAAACATACTGTTTAGCAACATCTTCACCATAAAAAGCCTCACGGCAATGGCAATCAGCACCTGTGCAATGTAGTGTTGGAGCAATCGCTGGGGTTGTTGTTGGTGGATTATCCATTAGACTTGGCTCTACTTTAAAACAATCACTGCTACTGCTAACAAGTTCATAATTAGAACTTGGTCCGTGGCAATTATCAGCTTCCGTGACTAAGCAGCGCTTAACATCAAAAAAACTTATAACCGTGCCACTGGCAACAATTGGTTTTTTCCACTGCAAATTAATAATCGACGGATCACCCTTTAAACAATTACCAGCACCAGTAATAGTTGAGATTCCACAAATACTTTTAGTTTGCCCACAAGTGCTAGTACTAGTGTAGGCTGTGCCAAAAAAATTACTAGCCCCAATATGATAACAATAGGTGCCGCCCATTGGCAGCCCACTATCTATTTTACTGCTAACATTAAGTGGCGGTAGCACTTGATTACTGGTGGTCGGAGTAAATACCTGATTGACATAGCGATAAATATTATAAACACTGCTAGTTGAAAAATAATTACTGTCCGACCAATCAATATACAAAGTGTTACAACCATCAAATTCTCCAGTACTAACAACCACATTACTCGGAACTGTTGGTGGACGACCAATAGCATAATAATCCACCGTATTACTTGACCAATCAATTGAGTTAAACGAAATCCAACCAATTTTATTATTCCATGCCCAGCCAGTTAATTTACCATCGCTACCAATTCCAACATAATAATTAACACCACCCGCATCATATGCTTCGTTAGCAAATTTAACCCATCCATCATTACCCAAAGAAACAATCTTAGCCCAACCACTAAATCGTCGAGTTTCTGGATCAAAGCTAACGCTATGAGTTGGATAACCATCCGCAGGATAGCCAATATCAAGCTGAATCCAGCCAACATTACTATTCCAAACAAAACCAGTTAATTCATATTGACCACCTTCTGTTAAATTGGCCCCATATTGGACTCCCTCACTACTACAACCAGCACCATACTCGCAATTATTCATACTAATCCAGCCAATAACTGGATTCCAGGCCCAACCAAAAATGTTATCCAACTCGGCAGCCTTAGAAACATTGGGTAAAACAAATAATATCAAGCCTAAAAAAAATAATATTTTATTTTTGAAAAAATTAAAAAACATCTCACCAACCTAAAAATTTTAAATAACTCTGCCAAAGGTCGTTGCCATAAATATAGAAAAACCAAGCACTCGGAGCCAAGAATACCCCCATAGGTAATTTTGAAGCTAAGCTTTTTTTACCAACAATCAGTAAACCGATAGCAACGACTGACCCCAAAATATAAGCAAAAATAATTACTGGAAAAATCAATGGCCAACCAAGCCAAACTCCCAGAAATAAACCAATATAAATATCGCCTTCCCCTACCCACCTTCCTTTAGAAATTAAAAACTGACTAGCAAAAAATAGCCCACCAAATAGTCCACCAAACATAATAGCTAACCAAGATTTTCCAATTATTAAGTTAGTAACTAGAAAAAATAAACTACCACCAACTAAAGGTCTTACAAAAATTGACATCCACCAATAGTCACTCCAGAAAGTTAGCATCAATAAGGTCAATCCAGCTAAAGCTTGAAGCACTATAACCCAAACCGTTAAATCATTTATAGCCGACCAAACAGATTCTTCTCCACCCATCATAAACCAACTAGTGATGAAAGCGGCGGCTAAAAAAATCGCACCAGAAATCTCGCTAATAATATAATCAGCCTTTATTTTCGAGTGGCAATAAGCACATTTTCCTCTTCGAAAAATATAACTAAAAACTGGTATATTATCTATCCAAGACAGTATTTTTTGGCAACTTGGACAATAAGATCGCCGACTAAATCCTTCACTACGATATAGACGGTTAGCCCAACAATGAGCAAAACTAGCTAGAGCTGCCCCAAGCATTAAACTAACCAATAAACCATAGAAAAATAAACCCATAACAAGTCTTTACTTACCTATATTATAACAATAAAAACTAGCAAACACAACAAAAAACCGCCCCACTAGTGAGACGGTTTTTATTGCTAATTCAAAAATTTAGTTACTGTAACCCATTGATTCTGGACCAGCCTTGGAAGTAGTAGCAGCACCTTCTAATTTATATTCGATTGTATAGGTAGCTCCACTACCGTTTTGAGTATAAACATATTTTGCTCCAGTATTTGCCATTGGATCTTTTGGAACAATTTGCATATACACTGTAGCAGGACAGTTAGTAGCAGAAGTAAAACCACTAATAGAATTAAAGCAAGCAGCTGTGGTACTACCAAGTTCAGTATTGGTGCCACCTGGATAAGACTGATTATTATCATAATACATCTCAAGAGCCGTTCTGATTTGTTTAATATCAGATAAACGACGAGCATCACGAGACTTGGCACGAGCACTGTTTAGAGCAACCACTGACAAACTAGACAGCATCGCAATAATTGCGATAACCACCAAAAGCTCAATCAAGGTAAAACCTTTTTTCATATTTTATAATTTAGTTTAGTTCATTGATGATTCTGTCGCTTTAACAGTTGCACCACTAGCTTCAGAAAAATAAGTAATTGAAAAAGTGCTAAATGGTGTTGCTCCTACAGCATAAACATAGGCTCTGGTGCTTGGCTGTGGATCAGCTGGGACCCGTTGCATAAAAATAGTACCAGAACAACCGTTAGTAGTTGTCCAACCATTAGCTGTCAAACAAGCTGAAGTAGTAGTTCCTAGATTGCTTGTGGTATCTGGAGCACTAGGATATCGTAAATTTTGATCGTAGTACATTTCTAGAGCCGTCTTGATCTGCTTGATATCTGATAAGCGACGAGCATCACGAGACTTGGCTCGAGCACTATTTAAAGCAATAACTGACAAACTCGATAGCATCGCAATAATTGCGATAACCACCAAAAGCTCAATTAAAGTAAAACCTTTCTTCATACTAAATAATTAATTCATTGATGCTTCAGTAGCGGTAGCTTTCCCAGTTCCTTCTAAAGTATAAGATAGCGTGTAGGTGCTCTTTTCACCTGAACCGCGAGTATAAACATAAGCTTTACCACTTGGACTTTGAGGGTCGGATGGAATATTTTGCATATATACTGTACCAGTACAATTAGCAATAGCAACAAAACCAGTATCATTTAAACAATTAGTATCACTAGTACCCAAAGTATTTGTAGCACTAGGTGTTGGAGGATACATTTCATTATTCTTGTCCTGATACATTTCTAGGGCTGTTCTAATCTGCTTAATATCAGAAGCTCGACGAGCATCACGAGACTTGGCACGAGCGCTATTTAAAGCTACTACTGACAGAGTTGACAACATCGCAATAATTGCAATAACAACTAAAAGTTCGATTAGAGTGAAACCTTTCTTCATAAACAAATATTTTTTAAATTTATAAAAACATTATAACACAAAAGTACAATTACTGAATAGAGCCAGGAGTTGCCGTTGCTTTTCCTGGTCCAGATGAACCAATTTTATCTTCTAACCAGTAATTAATATTATAACTCATCCCATCGCTACTGTAAACATAATGGTTGGTATTTGGCCGTGGATCGTTGGGAATTTTTTTCATAAAGATAAGACTGGCACAACTACTAGCAAATCCTTCTGATCCTAAACAAAAACCATCGATACTAGTGGCCATTTCAGCAATTGGGTATTGTCCATCTGACTTATTACTAGCGTACATTTCTAAAGCCGTTTGTATCTGCCGAACATCAGCCAATCTTCTAGTATCTCTTGATCTTACACGAGCACTATTTAAAGAGACTACCGATAAAGTCGAAAGCATCGCAATAATTGCGATAACCACCAAGAGTTCAATTAAAGTAAAGCCTGCTCGACGCATACCTTTTAACTAAAAATTACCAACCATACTATACATTGGCATAATAACTGCCGCCACCATAACACCGACGCCAATACCAATCAAAATCATCACTAAAGGCTCTAACAGGCTCATCATATTGGCTAGCATATTATCAACCTCTCGATTGTAAAATTCAGCTACTTTACTAAAGACTAGATCAAGTTTACCGGTTTCTTCACCAACTTGCATCATATAAGAAACCATTTTTGGAACTAAAGCACTCTCCAAAAAAATCATTGAAATTGAGTTACCATCTTCAACCGATCTAATTGTCTTATCAATCAATTTTTTATAAGTCATATTGCTAACAACATCACCAGCAATAGATAAACTGTTTTCAATAGTTACACCACCAACTAGTAAAGTATTCATTGAGCGACAAAAACGAACTAACAGTATTTTTTGTAACAATTTACCAAAAACCGGAATTCTTAAAGTTGTGGCGTCAAAAAAAGCTCGACCTGATTGTGTCTTTAAAGAAAATCTAAAAAATATTACCGCCGCCAACAAAACAGCTATAATTAGCCACCAATAGCCTGTTAAGAAATTTGATACACCAATCAATATTCTAGTGGCCAATGGCAAAGTCGTACCAGTCTCAGTTAGAACACTCATTAGTTTTGGTAAAACAAAAATCATCATTACCAAACCAATGGCAAACATGGCTAAAATAACAACTACTGGGTAAATCATTGCTCCCCTAATTTTAGAGGTCATGTCATAATCTTTGCCCATTTCATCTGCCAAATAATTAAGAACATCATCCAATTTACCTGAGCGCTCACCAGACTTAATAACACTGACAAAAAATTGAGAAAAAACTTTCGGTCGTTTAGCTAAACAATCAGACAAAGTAGCACCACCATCAACTTCATCGGCTATTTCAGCAACAACCTTTTTCAAATTATTATTCTCAGTTTGATTTACCAAAATCCTTAATGCTTGCACCATGGCTACACCAGCACCGATCATGATCGAAAACTGTCTAGCAAAAATAACTAGATCCTTCAAAGAGATTCGATTTAAAAAAGGCAGGTTGATACTTTTCTTAACGCTGGTTACTTCCAACTTTGAAAGAACCAAACCATTATCTCTAAGCAAAGCTGCTGCTTCTTGACTGTTTTCAGCTTCAACTAAACCAAGCCTCTTGGTTCCTTGATTGTCAATTGCTTCGTAGCGAAAAATCATAAAACTAATCTGATTGAATAACTCTCATAACCTCTTCAACAGTGGTTAAGCCTTGTAAAGCCTTAATAAAACCATCTTGTTCCATATTAATAAATGGTTGGGTGGCTTTAATTGATTCTTCATCAAAATTACTTCGCTGCATAATCATATCGCGAACCTTTTCGTTGACTTCAATAATTTCAGCAATAACTGAACGGGAACGATAACCAGTTTGCCCACAGTAAGCACAACCAGTACCTCGACTAAACTTTAATTGTTCTGGGTTATAGTCTGGTAATCTATTTTGCAAAATCTCCGGCGGAACCTTGCTTAACAATTCTTTAGCATGACTTGCCACCTCTTCACTAACCTTTTCTTCCTGTAGACAATGATCACAATTAAGTCTTACTAAACGCTGAGCTACGACCAAAACTAAACTGGAATTAAGCAAAAATGGCTCAATTTTCATATCAATCAAACGCGGAATAGCACCAATAGCATCATTGGTATGCAAAGTAGATAATACCAAGTGACCAGTGAGCGAAGCGTGAACAGCTAGCTCTGCAGTTTCATTATCGCGAATTTCACCGACCATCATAATATCTGGATCTTGGCGCAAAAGAGAACGAAGACCGGTTGAAAAAGTAAAGTTAACCTCCGGCCTAACTTGAGACTGATTGATACCTTTTAAGAAATATTCAACTGGATCTTCTAGTGTTGAAATATTTACATCTTCTTTATTTAAGATATTTAATAAAGAATAAAGAGTAGTAGTTTTACCAGAACCAGTTGGACCAGTAATCAATATTAAACCGCTAGTTCTATCAATACTTTTCTTTAATGACTCGTAGTGATTTGGAGCAAAACCAAGGGCTTCAATAGTTGGAGCTCCACGGCTAACATCGAGAATTCTCATAACCGCCTTTTCCTGCCCCATTAATGGCAAAATGGAAACACGAAAATCAATATCACAATTGTCAATATTTAAACTAATACGACCGTCTTGTGGTACTCTAGTC
>DAOQAO010000015.1:0-10495 GCA_035354095.1 bacterium
ATACCATTAGAATCAAAATAGGCTAAAATATCACCGCCCATGGTACCAGACAATATATCCATATTATAAGTACGACCTCCATGTCTATAAATAATCTCAATAATATTATCAAAATACTCATAAAACTTGCTAAATCTAAAATCATGATATTCTACTTCCCAAATATTACTTTGATCTAGTTTAGTAATTTCCTCTTCTTTTTTAACTTTTTCTTCGGTTATCTTCAACCTTTCAAGACTAGTTTTTTCTAATGCTGTTTTTGCATTTTCAACCTTTCTTTGTTCTTCTATAACGATAATCTTTTTCTGTGTTTTATAAGACTCTTCTTTCTTAAAGGCTGGTAATAGAATCCACTTCGGTAAGCACCAAATAGCAAGCCATGTAAATAAAAAAGGTAATAGCCATAATATATATGAACTAAAGCTATTATATTTAAACAACACTTCAGAAAGATAATCGCTTTTTAACAATCCAGTTGTTTGCCTTACACTACTTTCACTTACAAAAAATAAAACAACAAAAAATTTCCAATGAAATATAGCCCAAAAAATTGCCAAAAATCCATAAATTGGGGTTGTCAATTTTTTCTCTAAACTCTTTAAAAATGAGTCTACAAGCTCGTATGCCATAAAAGAATATTATATTTTTTATTTTGATATATTTATTATTTTTAACTAAATTAGTTTCGTTTCTAGCTCTGGACTTAATCTTTTTTTCTTTTTTTGCAGTAACGCCTTTGTCACACCCATTGGTCTTTCAATGATACTATAATCTTTGTTAAAAATCTTTTTGTATGTCTCTTTAAACACCTTCTCTTTCCTTATACTTATGAATAAGGGCCACGATCTATAATCAAACTCTTCAATTTCGCCCTTGTCGCCAATTTTAAACATTATTTCACAAGCCTTTTTATAGTTATCATTCAATATTGCATGCGCTAATTTATAGCTGTCACTACTTGCACTCCAATCCTTTTGATTTAAAATATCTTGCGCCTTTTGTTTATCATTTTGTAAATATTTAGACAATGCAGCATTAATAATATACACGCTTCTAGAGGCCTCATTAAAGATATTTTTGTTTTCAAGAGCAAATGCTAAGAGATTATCGGCTAGCGCGAATGATTCGTCTTCAATTAAGTTAAAACATAGACTATTAAGCTCGTTATCTGCTTGTTCCAACTCACTATTTAATAACTTTCTCCATAGAGTATGAGTCAATTTTACAGACAATTCATAGAGACATTGATGTGATGAAATTAGATAATCTGGTTTAATAGTAAGCTTATCTCCCCTTTTTATATCAATAGGGCTACAGACTTTCATATATTGTTTAGAAACAATTCCCTCACAATGAACTATTAAATTTCTTCTTTCAGTAATTTCTACAAAGTTTTTTTCAATTAACGGGAGGTCTTTAATTGTAATTTTCAGTTTTTTTTCTAAATATGCGAGTTGAGATTTATGATCTCCTCGCAATAAACATTGAATTTCTTCCTCTATTACATCATTTTTAATATCCTCCAATGACTCTTTATTGACGATATCTGAAAAACATATGGTTTTATCAATACTATTAAGAATATCAGGCTTTATTTTAAAGACTTCTTTTAAACAATTGCTGAAAAAGGCATCGTATCGAGAGATCAGCGAAACAAAAAGGCTGTTCGAAATTATTTCTAAGGCCAAATAAGCCGTTGATGCATTTTCCTCTAATTGTTTAAACTTTTTATAATCATTAACTTCAACAACTAAGGAACCATCAATTTCTTTTATTTTATTGTCATAAAAATTGCAAAATTCTTTAATTACTTCTTTACTATGCGGTAAAATTAAAGATATTTCCATTAAAAATGTATCTCTTATGGCATTAATATGTTTCAAAAAAAGATTTAAATTTTCATTTAAGCCTTTGCCAATTATATCTTTTTTATTTTTATCTAAACTGCGTTTTTTGGCCATAAATATTACTTAATAATTTTGTATATAAAATTAATATTTATTATTCAGTTACAAGATATTTTTAATCTTGATTTTTACTTAATAATACACCAAAATAGCTCGTTATACTAGAACAAAAAACACAACTTCTAAAACAAAGATTAGAAAAGCAAGACAGGCTGGCTTATAGTCAAAATACTTTAAGTGGTATTTTTATGTCATGTATGAATTTGTCGAAATTATTGAGAATAACCCGATATTCTCAAAGTTTGTAAAGAAAAGATGCACCAAAAAATAAAATTGAAAGAATCAATAGATAAAAATACGAAAATAAAAAATAGATAAGTGGTCACAATTCCTAAGATGTTAAGTGAAAAAGTCATTTTATACACATAGGCAAAAACCTGGCGAGCATAAATAAAAATAGGCCTTTCAGCCTATTCATAGAGTGCTCGGGGATAGGGATTCGAACCCCAATAAACAGGACCAGAACCTGTTGTCCTACCGTTAGACGATCCCCGAATAACGCTCTTATTTAATCATATCTTAGCTAGCTTGGCAAGTCCTCGCTTGACTGTGCTAGCTTTTTGCCGCATGGCTATTTCACCGAATTTAATAAAGTTAGCTGTCTGGTTGAACTCAAAAGTATCGACAATATCAGTAAAAGCTGGCCGGATTAAAATAGTCTGGCAAGTTTTACTTTTAGCCTGATCTAACTGGTAACGAATCGATTGTTCGCGAATAATAGTATAAGATAAAGTCAGCGTCGTAAATAAATTTGGCTTGGCTGTAAAACGAGCTGACGGCTGAACGGATAGGTCACTAGCAATAATTAGCTTAGCCCCCATTTCTCTAACCACACTAACTGGTGTGATATTGGCTGGACCGCCATCGACTAAATATTTTTTACCAAATTTGACTGGTGGCAAAAGACCTGGCACAGAAACACTAGCTAAAACTGCATCGACTAATTTACCACGCCGTAAAATTACTTCCTGACCATTAGCTAAGTCAGTGGCTACCACGGCGAAGGGAATCTTGCAATCAGAAAAAGTTTTACTGCCAAAGATTTTTTGTAAGAATTTCTTAATCTTTTTACCAGCTAAAAGTGAGTAGCGCGGATTACCAATATCCACCAATTCTTGCCAAGCTTTACTGCGATTGAAAGATAGACAAACATCCTCTAGCTCAGCTAGTGGCTTACCTAAAGCTAGCCAGGCACCAATCACCGCTCCGATGCTAGTGCCGGCAATATAGTTTATTTCTAAATTGTTTTCTTTTAAAACTTTAAGAACGCCAACATGAGCTAAACCTCTAGCTCCACCGCCGCCCAAAGCTAAACCAACAAGCGGCTGACTGACTTTCTTAGGCTTCACCGACAACTTGGCCATTAAATATTTCTAATAAATTATCAATTGAGTTATCCACAGCTGGCGCTTGCTCATTAGCCTTTAATTGCTCGACTATGGGAGTTATCTTGACATCAAGATCAGCCATAAGCTTGGTAGAAAAAGAAACTGGTTGCCCCAAAACATCACTTAGAGCTTCTTCAACTAAATGTTTAGTGTTTGGTAGATTGACTTGATCTTGATGAAATTTATAACGAAAGAGTAGGCAAATTTGCCCACCATTAACTTGTGGTTGACAAGCCTTGAGCATAACCGCTAGGCCAGCATTTTGTTTTTTAATTTGAGTTAGTGCTACTGACCACTGAGCTGAAATATCTTGGACATCTAAGGGTTCCGTAGGTTGATTAGGCTTAAGTGGTTCGCCGGATTGAATCGCTTGAGCTGGCTCTGATTGCGTTGGTTGAGCTGGCTCTGATTGAGCTGGGATTGGTGCTGAAACAGTCACTGGTCGGCTAATTATTCGTGGGGCTGGCTCAGTAGCTGGCTGCAATACTTTAACAACCGCTAGCTCAACTGGTAACTGGATAATAAAAGCATCTTTGGTTTCATTATAGGCTTGTAAAAAAGCTTGTAAAAATTGAATCAAGCGATTGACAGCCAATTTTTCACGCCACTCGGCTAGGCCAAAAGCATCATCACTACCCCATTGGACTTGATATTCTGGCAAAAGCTGCGGGTTGATTTTACTCAGGAGTATCTGTCTTAATGTTTCAATCAAATCTTGCAAGAAAACTCGAACATCACGACCGTCAGCTACTAGTTTATTGATCAAACTAATTGCTTCGAGTGAGTTTTGTTCACCCAAAGCCTTGATAAACTGGCCAATCATCGTCATATCACTACTTGGCGACAATAGGAAAAAATCTTCCATGGTCAATTTCTTTTCATCTTTTTTAGTCGGCTGGCTAACCGCTAATAGTTGACCAAGTAAACTCTCGGCATCACGCAAATGGCCTTGTGAATTTTTAGCAATCGCTGCCAAAACCGCTTCATCAGCTACCCAGCCCTCTTGCTTCAAAATATGCTGCAGTTTTTTAGCCATGTCGCTTGGGCTGATTTTCTTAAAATCATAGCGTTCACAGCGCGAAATAACTGTAGCTGGAATCTTGTGAACTTCAGTCGTACACAAAATAAAAACAACTTGTTTGGGTGGTTCTTCTAAAGTTTTAAGTAAAGCATTAAAAGATGAATTGGACAGCATGTGGACTTCATCGATGATAAAAACTTTATACTGCCCACCACTAGCAGCTATTCGACTACTAGCAATAATATTTTCACGAACATTATCGACACCGGTTTGACTCGCTGCATCAATTTCAATAATATCTAGCGATTGACCAGCCATAATTGACTGACAACTAGCGCATTTATTACACGGCTCAGCTGAATCTTTTTTTCGATTGAGGCAATTGAGCGACTTAGCCAAAAGTCTAGCAATGGTTGTCTTACCGACCGCCCGAGGGCCGCAAAAAAGATAAGCTGAAGCCACTTGACCACGCTTGATTTCTTCTGACAAGGTTATTTTAATTGGGTTTTGACCGAAAACTTCAGCGAAACTTTGCGGACGATACTGACGATACAGTGTAGACATAGGCAAACTATTTATTAATCGATTTTCTGATAAACAAAGAATCCATCTCTGATTTCTTTATTGGTTAAAGATTGAGCTAGCTTAAAATTGTGCTCTTTAAAAAAATTATTCAAATCTTCAGGATAATAGGCCCTAATATGCAGTAGTTCAACTCTTTCTTCTGGCAAGAAATGGATAATATCATTACGCAATCTAATAACAAATTTCTTGTTAAACAAAAAAGAAAACTTAAACAAAATCGCTCCAATTGATTTTTCTTTAACCATTTCCAAGTTAAGCGTTCCACAATTAGTATCAATACCAACATCGCGCAAAGGCCTATTTAACCATTGAACTATTTCTTTATCTTTTAAATAACGAGAATAAAAATTGAACAATTGCAAATCTTCAGTAGTATCAAGACTGTTACGAATTCTAATATCTAAAAATAAGAAATCATTTTTCTTTAAAACACTATAAAGACTATCAATAATGTTAGTTTGATTGAAATTGCTAATAGTTCCACCCAAGAATAAAAAGCCGCGACAATCAAATTCATCGGTTAATTGAGAAATTTCACCACAAAAATCTTCACTAACGATATCAGCGCACAAAAATTGACTATCAATCTTCAGTTCAGCCAAATTTTTAACGGCTAAATCAAGCATTTGTCTAGAGGAGTCAACGCCGAAATAGGTAAAATTAAAACCTTCGTCTTTTAATTTTTTAAGCATTATCTTTTCGCTAGAAGCATCACCGCAACCCAAACTAATCAAAGCTATGTGTTGCTTTTTTTTGAACTGATTAATAATTACCTCGCAATAACTCTTAACCAAAAGATCAACCGATGGTGCCTCAGAAGGTCTGCCGTAGGCTTCATAGTAAAACTTAGCGCCATTATCTAAGTAAAGAAATTTTTGCTCTAAACCTCTATTTTTGAGGCAGTCAATCATTTCTTTGTCTAACTCCAAATCTGAAACCAATGAATTGATAGGTGACATATATAGAATTATTTATTAGCTAGTAAACTTAGAAATCTTTAAGCGCACGCTAGCATCACGATTGATATAAACTTGATTAAACTTAAACTCAATCAGTGTTTCTTTGCTACTACCAATAATCGAGATAACCTCAATTGATCGACTAAACTTGTCATCTTTTAGCAATTTTTCAAACAGTTCTTTATCAGTAATTTGCCAAACAATACTTTCGCTCTGGGTATAAGCCAAATTATACATCTCTCCGCTCAAATCGACAAATTGACGCTGGTAAAGACAATCCTTAATCCGACTAACGTCTTTTAATTTTTCCTTATTTAAGAAATTATGCCAATTATCAGTTGCCTGACTAATAGTTAAACCAGGTTGATCGTAGCCTAAAATATTTTTCATCGGAATCATGACGGCCTGGGTTTCAAAAGCCATTTTCATCTGCTTGTTGCTAGGCAAAAATGAAATAGTATCAATATTATGTTGACGATCGGCTATTTTAAGTAGTAGACAACGAATGTCTTGATTGCCAGCCCAAATTAGTCTTTCCAGACGATCAGTAAAAAGATGGCTATGCTGATAAAATTTCTTTTGACCCTTGGTAACCGAATCAACTAAAAAACCAACCTCTGAACCAAATTCTTGATAGAGAATTTTTTTAGTATATTTTGGACAATCTTCAACTGTATCGTGTAAAAAAGCTGCCGCTGTCAAAACTGGATCGGCAAATTTTTTGGCTAATTCACTAGCAACAGCAATTGGATGGATAAAATAAGGCTGACCGGACTTTCTTTTTTGACCAGCATGCAGGTGGCGAGCTTGATTCCAAGCTTTTTTCAAAAGAATTTCTTCGGCTTGCGATAAATTCTTGAAATTGCTTAAGATTCTATTTAATGACCACCAATCCATCATAATTTATTCAGCTACTAAATTTTCTAAAGCGGCATAATTGGCCGGGACTCCTTCTGGCACCAAAATAGCAATCTTGTCACCATTTTGCGCCCTAAAATAGCTAACACTAGCTTTCAAAAGCCTCCAGCGTTGATGCTCTGAGACAGCATAGTAACTACCGTCATCGGCTTGTTCAAGCACAGCTATTAGGCGTTGTCGTTCAATTGGACCAATTTGCTTGTACATAAAATTACCACGGCTGCCAATAATCAGTTTGAGACCATCACCTTCAACTAGCTTAGACTTTGAAGCATAATTAGCTGGAACCGCATAGGTTTTACCATCGGGAGCAATCATCTTTTCACCATCAAAATAACCTTCAACAATATTGCTACCCTCTTCACCATCATCCTTGATATTAACTGCCAAATTGTTGTTAATACCTAAAGCTTGAATTATCTGTTTTAAATCTGCTAGGCCATTTTCTAGACGATTGACTAGACTTTGCAAAGCAGCTGCCTGCTGCCCATTGAGATGATAAGTTTCATCAGAGTCAACTGCCGGTTTTTCTTTAACCGCTTTACCAGCTTCATCTTTCTCATCTTGATTGAAAACAATTGGCTGATCTGGTTGCCAGGCTTGATCCTGGTCTTGATTTTGGTTTTGGTTTTCTGTCATATTTTTTTAAAAATTTATTTTAACTCGCTGTTTGATTTCTGATTCAACAATATTACGATCTTGCCCATATTTCAAACGGCTTAGTTGACGAATCTTGCCAGCTAATTCTTTATCTAGTTCACCCGCTAGTGGCCACGGAGTCTTGATGGCAAATGGTGAAATTGCCGCATTATCAACTAAAAGTTTGATGTAGGCTGTATACTTATCCACATTAACTAAATCATAGGCATCAAAAACTGGAGCAAATTCTTTTTGTAAAACCTCCGCATCTTCAGAACCAATTTTAAAAGAAACCATGGTGCCAGCATTACCAAAAACTGCATCCTTAATCGCAGTATCACCTTTGAAAATTAGCTGACCAATATATTGATGGGCAATTATTAGGCCTAGACCATATTTTCTGGCTTCTGACAAAATCTGACAAATTGAATTGGTAGTAAAGTTTTGGAACTCATCAATATACAAGAAGAAGTTCTTTCTTTCATCTTTGCTCATGTCAGCCCTCGAGAGTGAAGCCATTAAAAGCTTACCCACCAAAATCATACCCAAAAGATAGGCATTCATTTCACCAATCAAGCCTTTAGGTAAACTAACCAGTAAAATCCTCCGCTTGTCCATCAGGTCGCGGAAATTGAAAGCGCTATTTTGCTGAGCAATAATTGGCCGCATCATGTCGTTGGAAATAAACGCAGTCAATTTGGAAGTAATATAAGGAACAACATTAGCTAGAGCCGCATCACCGCCAGCTTTTTCAGCTTCTTTACGCCAGAAATCAACCACTGTTTGATCAGCGCAACGAGACAGTTTTAAATTACGAAAATCAGCATCAGCTAAAACTCGTGGTATCTCCATCAAAGTCGAACCAGATTCTGGATCAGCCATAATTAAAAGCATGGCGTTGCGCATGTATTGTTCAAAAATCGGGCCGCCAGTTGCCTTGAGATCATAGAGCTTGTCAAAAATACCAATCATTTCATTGATAACAAAAGTCTTCTGCTCTGGATATTTCGGGTCAAATTCTAATAGATTAAGCCCCATTGGTCGTTCTAGATCAGCTGGAGAAAACAATATCACATCTTCAGCTCGCGAAGCTGGAATACGGTCCAAGATATCATCAACTAAGTCACCATGTGGGTCAATAACGCAAATGCCATCACCATTTAAAACATCTTGAATGGCCATATTGGCTAGTAGAACCGATTTACCAACACCGGATTTACCAATAATATAAGTATGACGCAAACGATCAGTTTCTTTGATAAAAATATCTTTTTTAATACCACGAAAAACATTTTGCCCCAAAAGCAAACCGCTACTGGGCACATTGGCTGGAGCTGCCGCTTGCTTGGCGTTTAGCCAAACAATATTTGGTGTTTCAGCATTAGATAGCGGGAAATGAAACAAACTAGCTAGTTCCTCGGTGTTGAGCAAAAAACTTTCTTTTTCATTAAACCGACGATAAATAAACTCTTCTACTAATTGTTTAGATTTGGTATTGCGCGCTTTGTTAGCAAAGCTATTGCCATATTCATAATAATTATATTGACTCAAAGCACTAACCAAATCAGCCAAAAGAGCCTCTGATCTGGTTTTTTCAGAAGAACAAGCAACTATTCTTAAATTGACATCAAGACCGGCTTTAGAATTTTTTTCTTCAATAGTTTTTAATGATTCTTCCTCCAAGGCGGTTAAGCGTTTCTCGGCTTGGCGGCTCAACTCCTTGTCTCGCTGTTCTTTGCTTTTAAATAAATCACTAAAAAAATCAAGCCAGGATTGCATAAAACCATGTTTTAAGGCAGCCGATAGCGACTTTTGCTTGTGAGCGGTTTGAACGATTTTTTTAACTATACTATGCCAAACACCATAGGCACTACGAACAGTATATTGAATAGCCAGACTATCATCGGGCGCCAATTTGGACATGACATTAAGCTGAGAGTTCATCAAGTCAGCGTCTTGTTTAGGATAAGTTTTTAAAGCTAAAGCAAAATGATGAGTGGTTTTGAGGCTTCCGGACGATACCTGACTGCTAGCTTTAAATAGATTATAATCAGGAACTTCTTCTAAAACAGCATCGGGATAATGAGCATTGATTTGCTGTTCTAAATAACGAGATAACCTTTTGGGAGAAACAATATAAAAAGAAATCAGCCCATTATTGGCAACAATTTCAAAAGAAAAATGATCATCTCGACCCCATAACCAAGCCGCTAGACCACGCAAAGCCCTGAGACCACCGATGCTCGCAAAAATAGTTTCAGCACAAGCTATTTCTTCGCGCATCTTCTGAACCGAATATTCTTGCTCTTGATCACCGTGGCGATTTTTAGGTAGCTTAACCAAATAAACAACCTGTTCGAAATAACCATGTCTAACTGATCGAGACCAAATTAAATAACGCCAAATTACAATTAAAAACCAGGCCAAGAAAAAACTAATCAGCACTGCGGCAATTGTAGCCAAACCGTTGCCTTCGAATAATTGTAATAAAGTCTCCATATTTATTTATCTTTTAAAGACATTATTTTATCAGTTTTAATCTTGACTTCCTGTTCCAAGAAAAAACGATTTACCCCAGGAATAATTAACAAAAATTTGCGAATCAAACTAATAATCTTGTTAATCTGCGATTTGGCATGATCTAATAGTTGATCAATTTGTTTAACGGTTTCACCACCAGCTTGGCGTAATTCAGCTTGTTTTTCTGGAGTTAGAGTAAAGTAGATTTCCGATAGACCATCTTCCAAAATATCATCAATCTCTTCTTGCCTAGGAGTTAGCTTGACTACTGGCTGAGCTTGAACTTGATTCCTACTAGTAGTTGGCAAAGAATTATCAACTGTTTGTTCGCTCGGAGCTTTTGTTTCAACAACGGTTTCAGCTTTATTTTCCGAAGAAACAATCTGTTCAGTTTGATTTACTTGGTTTGGAACCTGCTCAAAACTTGGCTTCAATATTTCTTGAGGCATAAAAATTATTTGCAAAATAATGGACGATCATCACCGGTTATGAGAGGTC
>DAOQAO010000016.1:0-7751 GCA_035354095.1 bacterium
TAATAACCAACAAACTAATAAAAAAACTATGAATAACCCTCGTGTCCTTGATGGCCAGACTGATTTAGCTCAAGAATACAGTCAAGCTATTTTAAACACCAATTTAGGCAATATTAAGGTTAAGTTTTACGCTGAAGAATCACCAAAAACTGTTAACAATTTTTTAAACCTCGCTCAACAGGGTTTTTATAATGGCACCAAATTTCACCGTGTTATTAAAGATTTTATGATTCAAGGCGGCGATCCTAATAGCAAATCTGACAATTGGGCCACTCATGGCACTGGCGGTCCTGATTATCGCTTTGAAGATGAATTTAATAGTCATCAATTAGTTCGTGGTAGCTTGGCTATGGCTAATGCTGGTGCTAATACCAATGGTTCTCAATTTTTTATCGTGACCGCCGAATCAACTCCTTGGTTAGATGGTAAACATACTAATTTTGGTCAAGTTGTTGAAGGTATGGACATAGTTAGTAAAATTGAAGCTACCGAAGTCAATGAAAATGATCACCCGCTACAAGACATCATCATCAATAGCATTGAACTAGTAAAATAAAAAACCGCTATTAAAAGCGGTTTTGCCAAATAAAGGCTAAAAAATTTCTCGCGATTCTATCGCGCCTGAAAGAAAAATAACGATCAGCTCGACAAAAGGTGCACTCGGTCGTGGCTGCAATATTATTGTAGTTAAGACCATTCTCCAAAAGCTGGCTAAACAGAATGCTTCTTAAATCGATGTTATAACCGTTGCGTCCTTTTTCAATGAAATCACTATAATTAGAGAAATCGGGCAACAGTTCTTCAGTGATGGTAAAATGGCACTTTTGGATATGTGGGCCAGTCGTTACTCTTAAACAATCAACATTGGCGCCCAATTTTTGTAGAGCAGCAATAGTTTCAGGAATAATACCTTTCAAAAGTCCCCGCCATCCAGCATGAGCCATACCAATAATTCCCCTGCCTTCATCACGAAAATAAACTGGGATACAATCACCAGCGGCTACACATAAAACAACTCCTGTCTCTTTAGTAATTAAAGAATCACAATTCGGTATTCTACCGCGTTGTTCTTTAATCACCACAACATTAGTCTCGTGTTGTAAGCCAGCTGAGACAGCTTGCTGATCATAGTCGAGACCATGAAGTTGAAAGAATAATTGACGATTCTTTAAACCATCACTATCAGCTAAACGCATGTTGCCGTTAAACTTAGTGCTAAGTCCTAAGATAGCTCTAGTTTCTCCCATTTTTACCTCCTTTTAAAGTACGATATAAAAATAACTTACCCTAGCTTAGCTAAATAGTCAAGAATTATAATCGTTTTGAAACTAAATCAAATTATGCTAAACTTTAATAGTTATTAACTATTAAAAGCTCATGAAAATCAACCGCGATGAAGCTAAAATTGCTTATTTTAGCATGGAGATTGCTCTAGATAATAAAATTAAAAGTTACGCTGGTGGACTTGGGGTACTAGCTGGTGATACTTTAAAATCGGCCGCTGATCTTAATGTTTCAATGGTTGGATTAACCATACTCAATCGTCAAGGCTACTTTAAGCAAATCATCACCAAACAAGGTGAACAAAAAGAAATAGCTGATCAATACGATTTTCGCCATCTTAAAAAACTAAATATTCAGACTTCAATTAAAATTGGCACAGATGAAGTCAAAATTAGAGCTTGGGAATATATTATTGTTAGCCCCAAAGGCCACAGTGTGCCAGTTTATTTTCTAGACACCGATCTTGCTGGCAATCAGCCTAAATATCGTGAACTAAGCGGCCACCTGTACCGTGTTGACCCAGAATATCGTTTAATGCAAGAAATAATTTTAGGTCGCGGCGGTGTTAAAATGCTAACAGCCCTCGGTTATGGGCAAATTAAAAAATATCATTTAAACGAGGGACACGCTGCTCTAGCTACAGTGGAACTTTTTAATAATGCTCTAGCTAAAACAAACACTGCTAAAATCAAAGAGATAAAAAATAAGTGCGTTTTTACTACCCATACACCAATTAAAGCTGGTCATGATGTTTTTTCACTATCTTTAGCCAAGGAACTACAACCAGATTTACCAGACAAGTTACTGGGTCTTAATAAGAAAAAAGAACTAAACATGACTGAACTGGCTCTATTTTTTAGTGGCTATGTTAATGGGGTCGCTCAAAGCCACCAGGAAGTATCCGCTAAAATGTTTCCCGGGCACTGTATTTACTCTATTACCAATGGCGTTCATTCTCCAACTTGGACTTCACCGGAATTTCAAAAACTTTTTGACAAACATATTCCTAGCTGGCGTCAGTCGAGCTTGGCTCTTCGTAACGCTTTTAGTATTTCAACCACCGAAATCTGGCAAGCTCATCAAAAAACCAAGCAACACTTGTTTAATTATATTTATAAAAAGCAAGGCATTAAGCTCGACCCAGCAATTTTTACCCTGGGTTTTGCTCGTCGCTTTACTGGCTACAAAAGATCAACTCTACTCTTTCAGGACATGGACAAGCTAATCCATATCAATAAAACCGTTGGTCCAATGCAGATTATCTATGCTGGCAAAGCTCACCCAAGTGACAACGATGGCAAGGCAATGATTAAAGAAATCAATGATATTAAAAAACAATACCGAAAAGATATTAAAATTGTCTTTTTAGAAAATTATGATTTAGACTTAGCCAAATTGATGGTGGCTGGTGTCGATGTCTGGCTCAATACTCCATTGCCACCCAATGAAGCCTCTGGTACTAGCGGTATGAAAGCAGCTCACAATGGTGTGCCTCATTTTAGCACTCTGGACGGCTGGTGGATTGAAGGCTTTGTTAATCGTAAAACCGGCTGGGCAATTGGCGAACGGCGCAGTACTTTGGAACCAAAAGAGCTAGACAAACAAGATGCTGACAATCTATATGAAAAATTAGCCACGAGAATTTTGCCACGCTACTATGAAATGCCAACCAATTGGCGAGAAACCATGCGCTACACTATTGCCATCAATGCTTCATTTTTCAATTCCGAACGCATGCTTCAGCAATATATTCAGAGCGCCTATCTATAGTTTATTTACTAAAACGATCAAAACAGTCTTGACCACCGGTAATGGCACAATAACTTTGGTCTTCATTATCGTAGCCAGTTATTTTAACACCACCGACTGGACATTCGCCACGCAGCAAAGCCCATTCTTCACACTGACGATTATCTTCAAAATAACAAACGCCGTACTGACCACCATCAGTCTTGGTTTTAATTTCCAAGCGACCGCCTTTTTCAATACAATTAGTTGATGCCGGATTAGCTAGACCAACTGTTGTTGTCGTGGTTGTACTAACTATAGTTTCTACTGTTTTAATATCGCTATCGCTAAAATTAAATTTTAAAAAACCAGCTATGGCAACTAGACCACAGAGCATTAAAATAGCAGCGATAATAATTAAGAAAATCTTTAGAGTTTTTTTCATATTTTTATTTAGTTTTACAACGCAAAACACTTAGCTTAGCTGGCACAAAATCTAAATCTAACCAAACTTGTTGACCACCGCCACCACCATGAGCTTCGGTAATTATTTGGTCGGTTTTATTATCAATAAAATTAGCTAGTTTTATTGATTTAACTATATAGCCGGGCTCGATTATTTCTATTGGTAAATCTGTTTTAAAAGTATTATGAACCTGAACTAAGGCACGACTACCCTTGGCGGTTTTTTTGACTTGAACAACCTGTCCACAAAATTCCCAATCAGCCAGATAGTTTTCATTAGTATCATTTTGCATGGTCTTGTCATTACGAAACATAAAGCCCTCGGTTAGACCACGATGATTGAGCTTGGTAGATAACTCCTTATAAAGTCTATCTAGCTCGGCCGTTAATTCTTTTTTACTTAATTTGCCTTCACAAATAAGATCAATGGCCCGGCGATAAGCACCGATAACATTAGCTAGATAATAAGCACTTTTAGCTCGTCCTTCAATTTTTAAAGCACTAACGCCAGCCGCAATAATTTCTGGCAGCCGTTTGATTAGACACAAATCTTTTGAATTCATTAAATATGAACCTTTTTCTTCTTGACCAATAATCAAGCTCTGTTCATGACCGATTGGTTTAATTTCATATTCCCAGCGGCAAGGCTGAACACAGTCACCCAAATTAGCCCCTCGGCCTAAAATCAAATCAGATAAAAAACAACGACCAGAATAAGACATGCAAAGAGCGCCGTGAACAAAAGTTTCAATCTCCAGTCCCGGTGTCTTTTTAATAACTTCAGCAATTTCTGTCATTGATAATTCACGAGATAAAATTACTCGTTTAAAGCCTTGTTGTTGCCAAAAATGAGCTGACTGATAATTGGTGCAATTAGCCTGAGTGCTAAGGCTTAAATTGGCTTCTGGCCAAATTTCTCTAATTGTGGCCACAACTCCTGGGTCAGAGACAAAAAGGGCGTCAGGAGCGATTTTTTTAAGTTTTTCGAGGTGCCTGACAAGCTTTGGCAAATGATAATTATGAGCAAAAATATTTAAAGTGACATAGGCTTTTTTACCAGCGGCGTGAGCTAGTTTAACTCCAGCTTGTAGCTTGGCCCAATTGAAATCATTAATACGAACTCTTAAAGAAAAGTCAGGTAAACCAAAATAAACCGCATCAGCCCCAAAGGCTAAGGCAGTTTTTAATTTATTTAAATCGCCGGCCGGAGCCAAGAGTTCTGGTTTTTTTAACATAAGCTACTGAGTTTAATCTTTTTAAGCTCTCGCCTCGCTTCACGATAATCTGGCATAGCCTTGGCAACTAAAGCCCAAAAATCAGCTGAATGATTGAACTCACCTAAATGACAAAGCTCATGAACAATAACATAGTCAGCCAACTTTTCCGGTATCAAAACTAGGCGATAATTAAAGTTCAAATTACCTTTAGCTGAACAACTACCCCAGCGAGTGCGTTGATTTCTAATACTGATTTGGCCAACCTTAAATTGATAAAACTGATTGTAATAATCTAGCCGATCTCTAACCAACTGATGAGCTTTTATCTTATAAGGTAGCCAGGTTGAGCTCTTCGTTAAACTCGATTTCACGGACAAATTCGGCCATGTGGCTAACCATGATAATAGCTCCTTCATAATTGTTAATCGCCTCAGCAATAACTGGAATATGGCGGAAATTAATGTGATTAGTTGGCTCGTCTAAAATAAGTAAGCCAGGCTTCATTAAAACTAAGCGAGCAAAGGATAGTAGCCCTTTCTGACCCTCAGATAAACTACCGATAGTATGATCCATTAGTTCACCAGTAATTAAAAAACCAGCGGCAATGGCTCGCATATCTTGTTCACTAATGCCTTCTGGGGTTACTTGAAGCAAAGAATCAAAAACCTTTTGATCAAAATCTAGAGTAGAAAAATCTTGGCTATAATAGCCAACCTTAACATTAGGGAGTATTTTTAAACCTTCCTGGTTACCAGCTACTAGAGCTCGCAGTAGGGTGCTTTTACCAATACCATTAGGACCAGTGACTAAAAGACGAGTTTTTTTACCTAATGATTTTTTAGCTTCTTTTATGGCTGGCTCATGATTTTTAATTACGCGAACCTGATCCAAAAAAACAATATCGCCTTTCAAATCTTCTTGAGCTGGTATTTCAAAACTACGAATAGTTTTATCTTCACGGCGGACATCAATCTTATTTTCTTCAAGTTCAGCAGTTTCTTCTTTCATTTTTTGCGCCAATTTACGCATTTTGCCACCTTTATTAGAGAAGAAATTAACCTTTTCTTTACGATCTTGAATTTTCTTTTCTAGCTGGGCATTTTTCATGACTTCTCGCTCAACTCGTTGCTTGATTTCCTCAACGACTGAATAATAGTCGCCAACATAAAGCTCAGTCTGATGAGTAAAGACATCAAGGTAAACAACCGCTTCAGTAAAGCAATTTAGAAAGTCAGCGTCATGAGAGATAACAATAACGGTCTTGTCATACATGATTAAAAAAGTCACCAAGTGATCAATACCAGCCTTATCCAGATTGTTAGTTGGCTCATCGAGCAGCAAAATGTCTGGATCCTGTATCAAAGCATAGGCCAAAAGCAGCCGTGATTGCTGGCCGCCAGATAAGTCGCCAACGATTCGATCCAAAGGAATATCAAAATTAACTGCTTCTAGTACTTTACTGATTCGGCTCTTTAGATTGGCAGGAACAACATCAAAAGCAGTAGCAAAGTAAGCCTCAACCGTCAGCGGCAATTGTTCGCGTTCAATCATCTGTCTAGCGGTGCCAATAGTAGCATTATTGGTAACAGAAATCTGACCGCTTTTGGGTTTGAGTTCACCAGTAATTAATTTAAATAGTGTACTCTTACCAGCCCCATTCTGGCCCATTAAGGTGATTTTGGCACCGCGGCGGATGCTAAAGCTAGCCTCATCTAAAAGCGGTTTTTTGTGGATATATTCGAAACAAACTTGATCGAATCTGAGAATTACTTCTTCGGCCATGTTATTTTATGTTAATCTTAGTCAAATCAAGATTTAGTATAGCGGTAAAAGCTAAGAAAATCAACCCAAAATAAAAAAAGAAACCCGGATGGGGTTTCCGGGTTGTTTATGATACTGTTGGGATTGACTCTTGCATCTCAGCGATGCGATTATCAATAAATCTTCGGAGTAAGCTAATGTTATTAGCTAAAATTGGTAAGCCCAATGTTTCTTTAAGAAATTTTTTAAATTTCCTAAGGTGACGATTGGTCTTCATTCTCCTTAAGGATTTTTTAATGTTTTGAAAATCAGGAAATTGTTTTTTGAAAAATTCCAATTCTCTTTTTAATTCCCCAATTCCTTGAACTTTTTCTTCTATGTTCTTTTTTTGTTTTGGTGACATTTTGCACCTCCCTCCTTTCTTTATTTAATTCTGCATCTTTTCCAGTTCTTTGTCAATAGCTTCTCGAACTGAATTTGGCGCGGGAAAATCATAAAAAATCTTTTCCCGACTGCCTGGTGTACTATAAATAAGAAGCTGTAGCATTAGGCAATTATTGACTACTTCGAGACCATATTTCTTTTTTAAAGTCTCATGAACTTTGGCTGAAAAACCAAAAGGATCTTCGCCTTCAGCCATTCTGGCTAAATGAATCCTTTTAATCTTTTCTCCATATTCTTTTATCTCCTCGGCCTTTTCTGGCATCCATTCAGCTTTCCAGTTTTTGCAATCGTTTTTGTCCTTACTCATTACTACCTCTTCCTTTTTTTCTTGATTATCATTTTCTTCTTTATAAAAGCCACCAAAAAATTCTTTCATAAAATATAGAAATTAATAATCAATAAAATCTACCAGCTTTTTTAAAGCAGAGCTAACGAACTGCTTAAAAGATACTAACATCAGTTTTAAAATAAGACAAGCCCTAGCACTTATTATAGCTGACAAACCGGAATACACTGCGTAATACAAAAGCCTTGAGATTCGTTATGGCGACAAGCGGATTCACATTCTTTAAATTGCCCGCCCTGCTGACGACACCAATCGGCGCTAACATTTTCACATTCACGGTAGCCCTCCGACCAATTACCGCCAGCTGCTTGGCAAGTGGTAGGCTTTGTAGTTTCAGTAGCGGTTGATGTAATTATAGTCGCTTGCTCAATTGGAGCAGCTGGTTCTAGAGGAGTATTTATAGTATTGGCTTCAGTTGAAGTAGCCAGATTGACCGTGTTAATCAAACTAGTTGGTGCTTTTACCGATGGAGTAAAAAATTTAATAATAACAAATAGTAGCAAAAC
>DAOQAO010000016.1:7761-10357 GCA_035354095.1 bacterium
AATTAAAACCATTATCCAAAAACCAGTCTTTTTCATAAAATTATTTAGTTTGATAAAACTTCTTTTATTATAACCCAAAACTCTAGAATATAAAAAATCGCCGGAGTTTTCCAGCGATTAAAAGTGTTCATTTAATCCATTTATTGGCAAGTTCCCTTACTTGCCGACCTAAAAAGAAAATAATGGTTCCGGCAATTATCCAAGATATTAGCCATGAAAATAGCCATTTAAAAAGAATAAAGCCAGCGATAGTGTTAGCTGTTAAAGTAACAATGCATGTCATTATAAAAGACATCATGACTGAAAACAGCCAGTGTCTTTTAGTGTCGAGTGTCATTTTAACCTCCTCTTTAGTTTTATTTTTAAAAGAACAACCTTATTTTATAACATTTTAATATTGACTAGTCAAGATTTAGATTATCAAAACTATTGACTTTTCTTTATTTATCTTCTAGTTTATAAATAATTGTACTTTTAAACAAAAAAGGAGGTTATTGTGAAAAAGTTACTTTTCCTAATTATTACAGTATTGCTGACAACCGTCTCTATTTACTGTCAAACTCTGGAAGGCTATTTATGGCAGCTACAAAATCCAGCTGCTATTAACATTAGTTCGCTGCTTAAATTCAGCAAGGGCCATTTTTCCAACTCTTTTGTGGATATGACTACTGGACAAATGCAAGAAGCGTTTGGGGTTTATAAGTATCCAGGCAAAACTATATCGATAACCGTAAATAATGTTTGCTATGCCTATAATGTCAAATGGGTCAATAGCAACAAAGTAATTTTTAGCAACGCCAATGAAAAGTTGATATACTCTAAATCAAATACAACCGAAGATACTTATTTTCAAAGGTATATGGCTTGGTATAGCGGAAATGGTAATTACAGCGGTGGTAGTTACGGAAGTGGTGGCTACTACGGTGGTGGCGGTAATTATAACACTCCTAAGCAAGAGATTTGTTACACTTGCCAAGGTGTTGGTAGCTGCAAAATATGTGGTGGTCTTGGAGAATGCTCCAATTCATACACCAGCGGTAGACACACCTGTACTGCTTGTGGTGGTGACGGCAAATGCTGGCACTGTCACGGCAGTGGAAAACAATAACAATAATAAAACCCGTTCTAAACTAGAGCGGGTTTATTTTATTTAAATCTATTTTAAAATTATTTTCGTTGGTCAACTAAACCACCAATGTATTTAGCTCTATAAATCTCTTGTCCTTGATGCTTAATAATCTCTTCGCCAGAGAAACTATCAATCTCACCAGTGAAGTTATTATTATATTCATAGTCACCCAGAACATACTTAGCTGGACCGCGAAAGGGCTTGTCTTCTGGAATCAAAGATAGGGCTTGTTGTAAAATTTGATAAACCCCAGAACAATCAGTAATTTCAGGATTAACTTGACCGTAGTAAACCATTAAATAAACTGGCTCCCCGGACTCAAAAACTACTTCTCGGCCACCATAAGGTTCACCACCAAAATAATTATCATGATAACGAAAATCGCTAGCTTCAAAAATTAAAGTAGTTGAACCATCGGCTTGTTTTTGCTTTATTGACTCATCACCACTAGCATAAGTAGCCCGTTTGGCTTGGACTAAAAAATTACGAAGTGCTTCTAGGTTTGACATAAAAAAGATTATAAAAATTATTTTTGAGCAATAATTATCCAACGACCCCGGTCAGACAAAAGTTTCGTTGTTACTTTGGAAAAATCAACAAACATAGCCTCTATTTCTTTTTTTGTAAAAGAGCTATGCGGCAAACCTTTTTCTGGGCCAGTTAATGGAATTCTTGTTCCTGGCTCAATTTCTTGATGCTCAGCCATAGAAACCCAATGAGAACTACCTTCATTATCGGGTAAAGTTATAAAGCAATAACCACCCGTCTTTAAAGATTGATAAATATTTTTAATGGCATTAATTACTTGACTTTTAAGACCATGGTGAATAGCAGCAATTGAAATTATTAAATCATAAGTACTAGCTGGTAAGAGATATCCATAAATATCAGCTTCAATTACTACTGTAGAATCATTTAACAAACTATTGGCCATTTCAACTGCGGTTGGGCTAGAGTCTAATCCAGACACCTCCAGACCTAAACTCTGCAAAAAAGCTAAGTATTTACCATTACCACAGCCAATATCCAAAACTCTTTTAGCTCTAAAATCATGTTCTTTAATAAAATTCAAAAAATCTGGAATTAAACCTGGCTTTAGCGTGGCATATTCTTCACCATCTTGTTTATATTTTTGATAAATTCTATCCCAAATGGTCATATTACTTGAACTATTTTCCACTATAAATAACGCCTTTTTGAAAATTGTTGATTGTTAGCTCAGTGCCTTCAAATAGATTTTCTGGCAAATTATCTAAATCAAACCACTGCCAACCCTGACATTTATCTGGCTCCATAGTAATTGGCTCACCGCCTTGGTATTTACCCATGACGCCAATATTTAAATAATGCTTGCCATCACTAACTAAATAACGCATTTCATCAGCAACTGAAATTAATTCAAATTCATTAATTTCTAAACCAGTTTCCTCCTCGGTTTCTCTCGCCGCAGTTTCAAAAATAGTCTCG
>DAOQAO010000017.1:0-9881 GCA_035354095.1 bacterium
TAGGCTTCATCTAAGGTTTTACCTTTAACCAAATCAGTTAAGGCTGAAGATACCGCAATGGCTGCAGCGCAACCAAGTGTTTCAAACTTAACTTTTTCAATCAAATTTCCTTTAATCTCTAAATAGATTTTCATTATATCACCACAAACTGGGTTACCCACCTGCCCAACAGCACTCGGGTTTTTTAATTTACCTTGATTGTGAGGTTTTTGAAAATGTTTGATAACTTTTTCACTATATAACATATTTTTCAATTATTTATTAATATTAACCGGGGTTCCAACGCTAACTCGATCATAAATATATTGAGCTGCGCCAATACCCAAACGAACACAGCCATGAGAAACTGGCTTGCCTAGATGGTTAGACCCTTCTCGCCAACCACTGGGCCAAACCGGTAGTTCATGAAGCCCAAATTGACCATGATCTAAACCAAGCCAATATGGCATCCACAGGCCAAATTTAGACCAAGCTTTTGGTGATTTATTAATTATCTGAAAGTGACCAGTTGGTGTTGGAGTTTTAGGCGCTCCGCTAGAAACAACGAATTGTTTATATTTTACACCATCAAGCCAATAAGTTAACTCTTGCCGACTAAGCGAAACATCCAGTCTAATCGGTAATCTAACCAACCCAACCGTTAGCGGATCAGTTGCTCGATCAATTTCTTGGCCATCGCTAGCCGTATCATTGTCAGTATCGGCCTTCAATAGATTGGTGCCGAAACGCAATTCCCAGAAATCGCTTAATCCATCCTGGTCTTGATCATTATTAGCCAGTTTCACAGCTTTGGGATTGTGCGGTGAATAACCGGTTAATAATTCCTGACGGTCATCATAACCATCACCATCAGTATCAGCCGAGTAAGGATCGGTTGAATAGATGTTAATCTCATCTTGATCCGATATGCCGTCATGGTCAGTATCTGGCAAATTGTTAGCCAAAACTTGACCAGCCGTCAGCAGCAATGAGCATACAGCAGCAAAAAAATATAAGCGGCGCAACATAGCGTCAAGATAAGGGAAAAATTAATTAATTTCCTAACTTAAGTATATCACGGCAACTGCCTAAATACAAGGCTTTGACGACTGGACAAGTCGCCTTTCGGCGTGTATGATAAGAAGGTACCGCTACTCTTTTTTGAGACGGATAAACACCCCCCTATGGCTAACCAACCCGATGCAATTAAAATGCCCCCACAAAACCAAGAAGCTGAGGTATCTCTCCTGGGTTGTCTATTGATTGACAAAGCCGCCATCATCAAGATTGCTGATATAGTCAAAGCTGAAGATTTTTATAATGACATTAATGGCCTCATTTTTGGAGCCATGATTAGTCTTTATCAAAATCACGAACCAATCGATTTAGTTTATTTAACTGATAAACTAAAGGTTAAAAACCAACTGGAAACCGTTGGTGGTAGATCATATTTAACCAGCTTACTGCAAGGCGTTGCGACTGCGGCTAATGTGGTAAGTTATGCTGAAATTGTTAAACACAAATCCACTCTTCGCCGCTTAATTACTGCGGCTTCCGAAATTGGCGAACTTGGTTATCGCGAAGAAGATGAATTAGATAAAGTTCTTGATCAGGCTGAACAAAAGCTGTTCGGCGTTTCTCACCAATATTTAAAACAGTCTTTTCAACCAATCAGCAGTTTACTGACTGATGCTTTTGATCGTATTGACGAATTACACAAACAAGGTGGCCGATTGCGTGGTTTACCGACTGCCTTTATTGATTTAGATAAATTATTATCTGGCCTGCAAAAATCAGATTTAATTATCTTAGCTGCCCGTCCTAGTGTCGGCAAAACATCTTTTGCTCTTGATTTAGCTCGCCAAGCCGCTATTAAAGGTCGTGCTAAAGTTGGTATCTTTTCGCTCGAAATGAGCAAAGAACAATTAGTTGATCGTTTGTTGTGCGCAGAAGCCAATATTAGCCTTTGGAAAATGCGCACTGGCCAACTGTCAGACCGTGAAGATGACGATGATTTTGGTCGCCTAAGCTATGCTATGGGCGCTTTGGCTGAGGCTTCGATTTTTATTGATGATTCGCCAAATTGTAATATCATGGAAATTAGAACTAAATGCCGTCGTCAACAAACCGAAAACGGCCTAGATTTAGTTATTATCGACTATTTGCAATTAATGGAAGGTCGCAGCCGAACTGGCGACAATCGTGTTCAAGAAATCGCTGAAATTACTAGATCACTAAAAGGTTTGGCCCGTGAATTAAATGTCCCAGTCATTGCCCTATCCCAGCTTTCTCGTGCTGTTGAGCAAACCAAGCCAGCTATTCCTAAACTAGCCCACTTGCGAGAATCCGGTTCTATTGAGCAAGACGCTGATATTGTTATGTTTATCTATCGTAAGGCCGCTGATCGTAATTACGATATTGAAAGCTTGAGTGATTTTGAAAAGCATGTGGCTGAAATTCATATCGCCAAACATCGTAATGGTCCGACTGGAAAAGTTGATCTTTTCTTTGATGAAAACACCGTTAATTTTAAAAATTTAGATAAAAGTGGCATCAATGCCAATTAAAAATAAGCTAAAACTATGTTTAACAAATTGAAACAGTTGAAAGATTTAAAAGATCAGGCCAAAGTCATGCAAACCGCCTTGTCTGGTGAAAAAATTACCGTTGAAAAACGAGGTGTTACTATAGAAATGAATGGTAATATGGAAGTTCTATCAATAGTTATTAGCCCTGATTTAGCTAAAGAAGCTATTGCTGAAGCTTCTAAAATTGCCATCAACGAAGCTATTAAGAAAACTCAACAAGTTATGGCCAAAAAAATGCAAGAAATGGGCGGCCTAGCTGGACTTGGGCTATAATTTATGGCCTACCCGGCATTAGTTCAAGATCTTATTCGACTGCTTAGTCAGTTGCCTTCGGTCGGACCAAAAACAGCCGAGCGCTATGTTTTTTATTTACTTGAACAAAAACCGGAATTAATCGAACCGCTTTCTAAACATCTCGAACAGCTTGGTCAAACCCTAGGAACTTGTTCTATCTGCGGCGCCATTAGTCTGTCTGAACACTGTAATATTTGCGAAGACAAAGCCCGTAGTGACAAGGTTATTTGTATAGTAGCCACCAACCAAGACCTAGAAGCCATTGAAAGCACCGGCACTTACCCTGGACGATATTTTATTCTTGGCGGTTATTTGGACACTCTAAATGATATCAAACCAGAAGATTTGCGTTTTGAACCCCTTCTCAACTACTTGCGCCAGCGTCCAGCTATCGAGGAACTAATACTGGCTTTTGACCCAACTATTGAAGGAGAGACCACCGCTCTCTATCTAAATAAATTATTGGAAAAATGGCCAGGAAAAATAAGTCGTTTAGCTAGGGGCCTGTCTAGTGGGGCCAATTTAGAATATGCTGACCCGCTTACCTTGGCCAATGCTTTAAAATTTAGACAAAATATCAAATAAAAACTATTTTGCCTTGTAATAAAAAACAGACACTCAAATGTCTGTTTTTTTATTGCCAAAACTTTCGACGACGCACTTGCCGATGATAAGTTATCGCAAAACGATGAGCCTCATCTCTAACTCTTTTTAATAAATGAAGCGCTGGATTATTTAAAGATAGCTGCAGTGGTTGTGCTTTACCTGGAAAATAAATCTTATCGAGTGCTCTAGCTGATCTAAGCCCGACATCTTTACCTAAACCAATTACTTTTACTTCTAGGCCAGCTTGTTTTAATATTTTATCAGCCGCATTAACCTGGGCTTTAGCTCCATCAACGACAATCAAATCAGGGCAATCCCAATCTTCATGAGCTACTCGCCTGGTTAGCATTTCTTTTAGTAAAACAATATCGCCAGCTTCTCGATTGGCCACGGCTCCAGCATCATTTAATTTAAACCGCCGATACTGACTTGGAGTTGCTTCACCAGATAAAAACACCACCATAGAACCAACAGCTTGCAGTCCGTAAAGATTAGATAAATCATAACCCTCTATCCGTTGTGGCGCCTTGCTTAGATTTAAAGCTTTAGCTAATTCAAAAACATCGTTAGCATATTTTTCCGTTAAACTGACAATCTGATTGTTGGCTAAAACTTTATTTAGCTGATCTAGTTGCCAAGTGTATGAACTAATTTTTTGTTCAATCTGGTTAATCTCCGGTAAATCAGCCTTGCCAATTATTTTTTTTAACTTTTTCTCGTAATTATTCTTGGCCGTTTCCATTTGCTTGACCACCGCCTTCTTTTCCCCGCTTAAAAATAGAATAATGTTTTTAATAATCGCCCTGTACTGACTCTTCCCCATAAAATCTTGGCAAACCCCTGGGCACTGCCGCAGACGATAATAAAGACAGGCTCTTTTTGGCATTAGTCGACAGGACCGATACGGCCAAATTTTTCTAATTATTTTAATAGTCTCCCTAGCGGCTTGCACACTAGTAAATGGTCCGAAAAATTGGCCACTTTCTTCCAATTTTCTGGTTATATAAATTCGCGGAAAATCTTCACTACTAATTGCAATATAAGCATAGCGTTTATCATCGCGCCAAACAATATTATAACGCGGCTGATGCTTTTTAATTAGGTTGGACTCTAGTAGTAAAGCCTCAATTTCGCTATCGGTTTCAATCCATTTCAGCTGATCAATCTGATCAACCATTTGTTTTTTAGCTGGCGACAAATCTTCATAGCGCTGCCAATATGAATAAACTCGTCTTTTCAAATTAATCGCCTTACCAACATAGACAATTTCACCTTGTACAAAAAATTGATACGACCCTGGTCGTTCTGGTATGGCTAACTCTTTTATTTTGTCTAAACTGAGCATAAAAAAATAAGATGAGCTATGTAAGCCCATCTTATCATTGAATAACTATTAAATCAATAATTATTCTTCACTAATCGCCTGCATTGGACAACTATCAATGACGCTTTGAAGATTGGTGGCCGAGCAGCCATCTTTGACCTCAGCCTTGGCTTCACTATTAAACTTGAAGCATTCTGGGCATAAATTAATACAGAGTCCACAGCCGATACAGCTGTCTTGATTAACTTTGATCATATTTTATTTATTATTTTTCTTAAGCCAAGACTTTTTATCCTTTTTTCCGCCGTTTTCACGAGGTTCATTAGGATTAACTTCAACAATTATTCTACCTGATTGCTGATCATTAATTTCAACCAAAAAAGTTCCTTTCAAGATGTTACGGTTAATTATCGTGCCTGACTGGCCATCAACCTGCCAGCTACCGCCTAGTGGTGGTAAGCGTCTAGCCATTTCTTGATAACCCTCAGCCTCATAGGCTAGGCAACACATTAGGCGGCCGCAAATACCAGAAATCCTATCACTACCACGATGGTTTATCCCCTGAACTTCAGCCATATCTGAAGTAACCGAATTAAGCTCAGTTAAAAAACCGCGACAGCAAAGTCCTCGTCCACAAACTCCTTGACCACCAAATATTTTAGCTTCATCGCGAGTGCCAATTTGCTGCAACCTAATCTGACAATTGAAATTTCTAGTTAAAAGCCTAACTAATTCGCGAAAATCAACTCGTCCTTCAGCTGTAAAAGCAAAGGTTAAGCGTCGGCCATCACCAGATATTGCAGCATCTACCAACTTCATTTCCAATTGACATTGCTCAATATATTTTTGGCATTGGCTAACCGCCGCTTCTTTATCAAATTCATCAATTATTCGACAATCCTCTAAGTCCGCCGGACCAACAATAGTATTAGCTGATTCAGCTAATACATTACCTTGCTCTTCGCTAAGATATTTAAAACCCAACAAGCGACCAATTTCTTGGCCGCTCTCGGTTTCTATAATCACATTTTGGCCGATTTCCAAGGTTTCCTCACCTAGTTTACATAAACTAGGTCGATCCCATGGATAAATCTGGACCAAGGCTAATTTCATATTCGAAATTAAGGCCTATCTTTATAGACGGAAACGATAAAATCCTTCGATAGCAGCTCCGTTCAAGAATTGCTCAATAGTCTGCTTCTCATCTTTAATGAATTCCTGCTTTAGCAAACAAACTTCACCAAAATAACGATTGACCTTACCTTCTAAAATCTTTTCAACCATCTCGGCTGGTTTACCTTCACGACTAAGCTGTTCACGATAGATGGCTTTTTCGCTTTCAATTTCTGTAACTGGAACATCGGCTGGAACTAGGTATTTTGGATTGTTGGCAGCAATTTGCATAGCAATATCATGAGCCATATCTTCAGCTTCTGGGCGGCTAATAGCAAGCAAAACACCAGTAGTTCCGCCAGCATGCAAATAAGCCGTAACAGTTCCTTGGCTATTTAGAGTAGCGCAATTGCTTAAAACAATTTTTTCGCCAATGACTCCACTCATAGCATCAACAGCTTCTTTAACAGTGTGGCCATTTAAATCTAAAGCTAGTAGTTCATCCAAATTAGCTGGCTGCTTTTCAACCATGACAGCTAAAATTTCATCAGCTAATCCTTGGAATTGATCGTTACGAGCTACAAAATCAGTTTCAGCTCGAAGTTCAATTAGATGGCCGCGTTTCTTGTCAGCGCTAACCCAAGATTTGATAACACCTTGGTTAGTCTCTCTTTCTGAGCGTTTGCCAGCTTTGGCAATACCCTTTTTACGCAATATTTCCATGGCTACGGTTAGATCGCCATTAGCTTCAGCTAAAGCGCTCTTGCAATCGACGATACCGGCGCCAGATTGTTCGCGTAAATTTTTTACGGATTCCATGGTAATTTCCATATTGGTAAAACTAAAAAATAAATAAATTATTGAGCCTTGGCTGACTGATGAGCTTCACGAGCAGCTTCACGCTGTTTTTTGCCCTCCAAAATAGCCTTTTCCAAGGATTTAAGAACCAATTCGATACCCTTAGTAGCATCATCGTTGGCTGCAATTGGGAAATCAATGCCAGTTGGATTGGTATTGGTGTCACAAATAGCAATAATTGGAATATGACGCTTTAAAGATTCAGCTAAAGCAGTCTTTTCTTTCTTAACATCCCAGATAAAAATAATTTCTGGAACCTTAATCAAGTTAACTAAACCACCAACTCCGACTTCCAATCTTTCAGCTTCTCGGTCAAATTCTAACTGTTCTTTTTTGGTATATTTAGCCAATTGGCCAGTTTTTTTCTTATCCAAAATATCCTTATATTTACGGATTGAATTTTTGATAATAAAAAAGTTAGTCAAAGTACCGCCTAACCAATGTTCAGTAACGAAAGGCATACCAGTGTTTTCGGCTACCTTTTTCAAAGGCTCTTTGACTTGATCTTTAGTACCAACTAGTAAAATGTTTTTACCAGCTGCTACTTCTTTGATAATAAATTCCCAAGCTTTATCAATCTGTTCTTGAGTTTTGACCAAATCAATAATGTGAAGACCTTTTTTGTTACCAAAAATAAACGGCTTCATCTTAGGATTCCATTTGGAAGTTTTGTGACCGAAATGCAAGCCAGCAGCCAGCATCTCGTCTAGAGATAGGACATTAGACATAGTTTCCTTTCAACCGCTGCGATCCGTCACCCGAGAGCCTAGCGGGCAAGGAAAATTGGAACGCATGAGTCGTTAAATTAAAATAGAATAAAAACAGGCTCAAAATTGTAAATTGATACTCCTAAATATAAAGAATTAAGCGATAATTGTCAAGGTTGGCTATTTTTTAAAAAAACAAACCCTGGTTTCCCAGGGTTTTATAGTTGTTATATTTTAAAGGAATCAACGACTTCCTTTAATTGTTGAGCGGCATTGGCTAGATTATTAGCTACTTGAGCCGTTTCTTCCGACCCCTTAGCTATTTCAACGGCTGCCAACTGCACTCCTTGCATGTTCTTTGAAACCTCAGCCATGCCTTTAGCTGATTCTTCGATATTTCTGTTAACCGTCTGAACTCCATTGCCACTTTGGACTATGGAGGCACTAATTTCATTGACAGTTACTGATTGCTCCTCAATGCTCGCCGCAATTGCATGAGAAATCTGATTGAGGTTTTCGATAATTTTGGCAATCTGACCAACAAAATCAACTGAACCATCAACTGAAGTAGTCATACTTTCAATCTGTCCAGCTATTCGGCCAGTAGCTTCACTCGTCTGTTTAGCTAATTCTTTGACTTCATTAGCTACCACAGCAAAACCTTTACCAGCTTCACCAGCGCTAGCTGCTTCAATTGTTGCATTAAGTGCTAGCATATTAGTCTGATCAGCAATATCATCAACTATTTTGACAATTTTACCAATTTCGCTGGTAGTTTTCTTTAACTCATCAATACTAACCATCGTTTGGTTAGATTTTTGACTAGCTTCACCAGCAACATTGCTAGATTGACTAGTATTTTTACTAATTTCCTGGATAGTGGCTGACATTTCTGTCATCGCTGTAACCACAGTTGAGACTGCCTGAGCTATTTCCTCAGTAGTTTTGGAAACATTTTGAAGATTAGTTGAAGCTTGCTCAGTTGCAGTAGCTACATTGGCTGATTGCGAAGAAAGCTCTTCAGCACTGGACGACATTTGAATTGACTGGGCTGACAATTCTTCAGAGGCTGCTGAGAGCACATTGGCTTGTGTTTGAATTGCTTCAATACTTTGCCTCAAATTAATAATTGTATTATCAACAGCCTTTTCAATCTCTTCAAAAACATCATGGATTTCATTAGTATACTGACCATCAGCTGGAGCAACTTTATAAACTTTAGTTAAATCACCGCTAGCAATAACAGACAAGATTTCAGCCAATTTGCCAACTTCCTTTTCTTGAAATTGTTTAACTCGATTAGCTGCTGTTATGTCTTGGATTATTTCAATATGACCAACCTGTTCACCAGCCTGATTCTTTAAATAAGAAGTATCGACTTGATAATCCTTATCATCACCGGGCTGTTTAAACCAAGATGTAGTCTTACCTACTTGAAGCATTTTAATGCCACATTTTTCAGTTTTGCAAATATCAGCTCCCCAGTTATCGCATGACTTGCCTTTGAGCTCTCGGCGATTTTTACCAATAACTTTTTCAGTTGCTTTATTAAAGAAAATCCATTCTCCTCTAATGTTAGTAACTGAAATCGGCAAAGACACTGAATCCAAGATAGACTCGTACAAGTATATCTTTTCAACAATCTTCTCAATAATCTTATTAAGCCCATCAATAATTGGCCTAAACTCAATAATTACCTTGGCTGGATCGCCTCTAAGGTCATAATTTTCTTTGATAACCTCGGTAATTATTTTTTCAGCTTCATCAGTAATCGCCTTAATTTGACGATTGAGGTAGTTAATGTTAACTCGAATAGCAATAGCAATTGAGCCAACAATCAACAGCGAGATGATAATGATAAACCAAGTTAAACGATTGGCTTCCTTCATAACCTGATTCATCGGCACCGCTGTTGCAAATGACCAATAATTTTCAGAATTACCAACTTTAATTGGACTAAAAATGGTCCTGATTTTAAAGTTGCCGTTGAGTGATTTTTTTTCAATGGTAATTTTCTCGCCATCTTTTATGTCCCTGAGTAGCTCGTCTTTCTGAGGCACACCCTCACCAACATTCTTTCCTAAAAGATCTTTGTTGGGATGGTAAATTAGATTCCCTTTGTTATCGGTAATTGCCACATAACCAGTGCCCCAAGGTTTAGCATCTTTTAAAAGCTCTTCGATTCTAGCTATATTTACATCCAAACCAACCACGCCGAGCACTTTACCAGCCTTAATAATTGGCACAGCTAAAGTTATTACGCGTAAGATTTGACCACTACCGGCTTCGTAATCAAAAGGATCAATCAAGGTTTCCTTTTGAGTACTCTTTGGTAGCTTGTAATAATCGCTAGTTTCATAGTCTTTTAAAGCTTCAAGAGTAACATTTCCCCCACTGCGATAATAATACGGA
>DAOQAO010000018.1:0-9482 GCA_035354095.1 bacterium
AAAAACAACGAGAATTAACTCTAGATAAAATACTTAAACAAGGTGCTGTTAAAAATCGCCAAAAGCAAATCGGCCAAGAAGTTGAGGTTCTCTTAGAAGAAAAAAGAGGACAACGATATTTCGGCCGCACTAATCAAAACCAACAAATTCTTTTAGAGTGCCCAATCAATCAGGACTTCACTCTAGGTAAAAGATATAGAGGCAAGGTAACTGGAGCTAGAAATTTTAGTCTAGCTGGAAAATTACTGTAAGTTATGGATAAAGCTAAATTAGCCATTGCTATCATCGGTCCAACCGCAGCTGGAAAAACTAAGCTAGCTATTTCTCTAGCTGATTTATTTAACGGCGAGATTGTTAGCGCTGATAGTCGACAAGTCTACCGCGGCATGGATATCGGAACTGGTAAAGATTTAGCTGATTATCAAAATAACGGCCGTCCAATTGCCTATCACTTGATCGATGTTATCGATCCAAGTGAAGTTTTTGATTTAGCTAATTACAAAAAACTAGCCAATATCGCCCTCGATGATATTGCCAGCCGTGGCAAATTACCAATTGTCGCTGGTGGTAGTGGACTTTATCTTCAGGCGCTAATTGATAATTATAAATTAGCTGACGTTAAGCCCGACCTAGAATTTAGACAAAAATACGAAAGTTTAACCGCTGCCGAGCTTTACCGGGAATTAAATAATAAAAATCCCAAGTTAGCCCAAAAACTAAACAATAGCGACAAAAATAATCCGCGAAGATTACTTCGTTATCTAGAAATTGCCACTAAACCAATAGTAGCTAACACTAAAAAAGATAAATCTACCAATAATTTTAACTGGCTAATTCTTGGTCTTGATTACCCCATGGAGGTATTAGAAAAAAGAATCTATATTAGAATAATGAAGCGGCTAGAGCAAGAGGATATGGTAGCTGAAGTAAGCAAGCTTCATGATAATGGTCTAAGTTGGAAACGATTAGAATCTTTTGGTCTAGAATATCGCTATATTAGCTACTATCTACAAGAAAAACTCGATTATGATCAAATGATTGAGCAACTCCATATTGCTTCTAGACAATTTGCTAAAAGACAAAAAACCTGGTTTAGAAGATGGGAAAAACAGGGGAGAAAGATTTATTGGTTAAATCCAGAATCAGCACTACCGGAAGCCAGCCAAATAATAAAAGAACTAGCTTAGTTAAGCTAGTTCTTTTTCTAATATTTCTTTAGCTATTTGCGGATTAGCTTTACCTGAGCTACGGCGCATCAATTGCCCAACAAAAAATTGAAGCAGAGTAGTTTTACCACTTCGATATTCAGCCGCTTGCTGAGGAAATTCAGCAATTACTTCTCTAGCTATATTTACTAGTTGCTCGCTGTTATCCATTTGGCCTAAATCTAATTCCTTGATAATATCAACAACACTACGGCTATTATCTTTAACAATTTCAACTAAAACAACTTGGCCATTGGTTGAAGTTATTTCATTATTAACAATAGCCCTACTAAGCTCGGCTAAATGTAATGGCGTTATTGGATTTTTATCCAAACTATTTAAGGCACTATGCTTTAAAACTTCATTAGCTAGCCAATTAGCTGCTGTTTTAAGTATCTCATCTTTCTGATCTGGCCAATGACTGTTAATAATTTTAATTAAATCGTCAGCATATTTGGCACTAACTGGAAAAGTATTAAGCAAATTAGCTTGTTCCTTGGTCCACTCGGCCTCTTTTTGCCAACGATCCGCCTTGGCTTGCGGCAACTCAACAGCCGCAACATCTTTTTCTACTTTAGCTAGCCATTCATCACCAATATCTAACTTGGGTAAATCAGGTTCATCAAAATAACGATAGTCAGCCATGGTCTCTTTACGCCGTTGAGCTTTAGTCTCATTCTTTTTCTCATCCCAACCGCGAGTTTCAGCTAAAACGGTTTCACCATTTTCAATCATTTGGCTCTGTCTTTCAATTTCGTAGTTAATAGCTCTCTCCAAAGCTTTAAAAGAATTCAAATTCTTAACTTCAACCTTATTATTTAAAGTAAAATCATTTTTAGCCTTAAGACCTGGTCCGAAAAATTCAAAACTACCTTCGGCTTGCACACTAATATTGGCTTCACAGCGCATTTCGCCTTTCTCCATATTAGCATCAGAGATATCCAAATAACGAAGAATCTTTTGTAATTCTTGACCAAAACGACTAGCCTCAGTAGCTGAATTAATCACTGGATAAGTGACCATTTCAATTAGGGGAGTGCCGGCACGATTATAATCAACTGTAACTTCACTAGTTTTAGGGTCTCGAAATATCTTACCAGTATCTTCCTCTAAATGAACTCTGGTTATCTTGACCAATTGACCGTCAATATTGAGCTCACCATCATACCCTATGGGTGTGTTTGACTGAGTTATTTGATACCCCTTGGGGAGGTCTGGATAAAAATAGTTTTTACGAGCAAAACCGCACTTCTTATCAATCTTAAAATTCAAAGCCTGAGCCAAACGCAAAGCAAATTCTATAGCTTGTTCATTAACTCTTGGCAGTGTTCCTGGGTGTCCAAGACAAATTGGACAAGTCAAACTATTAGCCTTGGCTCCTTCGGCTTGATTACTGCAAGCGCAGAACATTTTGCTCTTAGTTTTAAGCTCAATATGTATTTCCAAACCGATAATTGGTAACAGTTTTTGCTCCATATTTTTATAAAAGTTTGGCAACTTCGTTCCAGAGTTGATTATTTAAATCATCAATTGGCTGGTTGGCTTCAAATTTTAGCCAACCGTATTTGTCAGCTAGAGACTGATGACATTGTCTAACCTTATTAATTAGTTCATCATCATTTTCATGTTTATGACCACTCTCAATCCCGCTAGTAAATCTCTGACCATCAAGCCAGAGGATTAAATCTGGTTCCCGAAGACCCTGATTAACTTTTTCTAGAAAAGCTAGATCAACACCAGCCCCAGAGCCCCAAGCCATACCAGTACCAGTATAATCTTCAGCTACAATCCATTCATTATTATTCAAGCGCTGGATTAGTTCAGCTTGATATTGATAGCGATTTAAGGCGTATAAAATTTGCGCTTCACGAGCTGATAACTGCCAAGGATTGCCTTGTCTTAGGTATTCATTAATTATAGTTCCGCTTGGACCCAAATCATAAATAGGATACTTAATATAACTAGCATTTTTACCGGATTGCTTTAGTTTTTCTACCAACAGTTTAGCTTGAGTGCTTTTACCAATGTTATTAATACCATAGAGAACAATCAATTGGCCAGTCATAAAAATTAATTTAATTTTAAATCATTTTTTATTTGCTGATAAATACTTTCAGCTTGTTCATATAAAGCATCCAAATCACCATTATTATCAATAGTAAAATCAGCTTGAGCAATCGCTTTAGGAATATCTTGTTCGGCTTCACCTTGTTCGTCGATTTTAAATTGTTCAAATGTTTTTCCAGCATCATCAATATTCTGATTGCGTTTAGTTAATCTTTCATAACGCAATTCTTGCTCAGCGATAACCGCCACTAATTTAAAATTAGGGAATTCCTTAAATGTTAAAAAATCACCATACCGACGCATACCCTCTAGGAGTATAAAAGGACACGGTTCATTTTCAATATCTTTTAAAATTGCTCGCAAAATAATGTCTTGACCAAATTGAGCCCGAAGTATCGACGAGAGATTGGCCATATTTTCTCTAGTTTGCGGTAAAGTCATTCTATCAGCAATATCACGCAGCGGCTTAGAGAATCCATAAACCTGACCCTGGTATTTTTCTGCCAAATACTTGGCAACAGTAGTTTTTCCAGCTGCTAATTGACCGGTCAAACCGATAATCATTTTATCCATAACTTTAAATTCAACTATTAAGTAATTATTTACTAGCTACACCATATTGTTGGCGATCATCTAAAAGATCATGTTCTTGCCAATCATTGACCCAAGTGCTGGTTTCATATGTTTTCAAGCTACCATCAGCTTGCCGGCCGATTAATTTTTCAATACCAGCATTGATAATCATTTTTTTACAAATAAAACAGGGGTAAGCGTCTTGTGGCTTTTCAATTTCATCACGAATAACTGTTGAATAAAGATACATTGTTGCCCCTAAAAGACTAATACCGGCTCGAGCTGCGTTAATAATAGCGTTTTGCTCAGCATGAACGCTACGGCAAAGTTCATAGCGTTGTCCACTAGGGATGTTCATCTCTGAACGCAAACAATTGCCCCTCTCCCAACAATCCTTGGTTTTGCGAGGTGAACCAAGGTAACCAGTAGCAATAATCTGATCATTTCTGACAATAATTGCTCCGTGTTTAGCTCGATAACAAGTTGATCGACCAGCCACTTCTTTGGCAATATTCATGTAATACTCATCTTTCGATGGTCGGCTAGGCATAACGGTTGTTTTAACTAATTTATATAATCAGTTTATCATATTACTATCTTTCCGCAAGCCTTAAAAATTGTTATAATTGAGCTATTATGGCTCAGAAAAAAATCCGCCAAAAAATTAATAAATATCTATCAGCTCCAGTAGCTAAAATAGATTTACACGGCTGCACTCGCCGCGAAGCTGAAGAAGAACTAGCTCGTTTCTTCAATTATTGGCTAGATCAAGGTGGGGGAGTCAAACTATTAGTAATTACTGGCCAAGGTCACCATTCAACCGCTCCAGAAGGCGTTATTAAGCCATTTACTACTAAATGGTTAAAGGATCGAGGTTACCATCAACGACCAGCTAAACCACAATATGGTGGTAATGGAGCAATTGAAGTGGACTTACCAATCTTTGATTAAAAATAAAACCAGCCAATTAAGGCCGGTTTTATTATATTTAGAAATTTACTTCTAAGAAGATTAGCTCAAAGAAACTCTGATACCAGGGCCCATTGTTGAGCAAATAGTAGCTCCCTTAATGTAAGCGCCTTTAGATGAAGCTGGTTTTGATTTCTTAATAGCATCAATTAAGGCTTGAAAATTATCAGCTAATTGTTCGTTACTAAAAGAAACCTTACCAATAGCCACATGGATGTTGGCAGTTTCATCATTCTTAAAACTAACTTTACCCTTTTTCAATTCAGTAACTGCTTTAACTGGATCAGGGGTAACAGTTTCATTTTTTGGTGATGGCATTAAGCCACGAGTACCTAAAATTTTAGCAATAACTGCTAAATTTCTCATTAGAGCTGGCTCAGCCACTGCTACTTGGAAATCAGTTTTTTCAGTTTTGCGGATTTCTTCAATAAGTTCATCACTACCAACTAAGTCAGCACCGGCTGCTTTTACAGCGGCTTCATTTTCAGTGCTAACAAAAGCGGCAATACGGACAGTTTTACCAGTACCATGAGGCAGACTAACTGCTCCACGAACTTGTTGATCGCCTTTACGAGGGTCAATACCTAAACGCAAATGAACTTCAACTGAAGAATCAAATTTAACAGTATTAGTCTTTTTAACTAATTCTGTTGCTTCAACCAAAGAATAAGTCTTGGTTTTTTCCACCAATTGGCGGACTTCTTTTTGGGCTTTACCATTTCTTGAGCCCTTGCTAACCTGAACTCTTTTAGCCATAGGATTGTGGTGCGAGTGCTACCTTTAGAGATAGCTCCCACGATCTATTAAATAAATTATTAGTCTTTAATCTGGACACCCATTTGACGAGCAGTACCAGCAATAATATTCATGGCTGCTTCGACATCACGGGCATTTAAATCGCTCAATTTGATTTCAGCGATTTCTTTAAGTTGAGCAGTGGTTAAACTACCAACTTTGTCTTTCAAAGGATTTTTTGAACCTTTGCTAACTTTAGCGTATTTTTTAATCAATTCAGCTGCTGGGGCAGTTTTAGTGATAAAATCAAAAGAACGATCAGCATAGACAGTAATAACTACTGGAATGACTTCGCCCATTTTATCACGAGTGGCGTCGTTAAATTTGCTACAGAAATCAGCAATATTTAAGCCGTGCTGACCCAAAGCTGGACCGATCGGCGGGGCTGGATTAGCTTGTCCACCTTTAACTTGCAATTTTATTTGAGTAACTACTTTTTTAGCCATACGATTTGTTGGCGGTTTGCGGAGAAGCGCGCCTTATCGGGCCCGCAACCAACCTTACGGTAAATTAATTATTAAATCTTATTGATTTGTAAAAAGTCTAATTCAACTGGAGTTTCACGGCCAAACATTGAAATTAACAATTTAACTTTGCCGCGATTTTCATCAACTTCAGTAACTTTGCCCTCCAAATTCTTGAACGGACCATCAATGATTCGAACCGGGGAACCAACTGAAACATCAATCTTGAATTTAGGTTCATCAAGTCCCATTCTCTTCTGCAATTCCTTAATTTCAGCTTCATCGATTGGAGTTGGAATAGTACCAGTACCAACGAATCCAGTAACATTAGGAGTATTGCGGATGGCGTACCAAGAATCGTCAGTTACGATCATTTCCACTAAAATATAGCCAGGAAAAATCTTTTCTTCGTAAACCTTGCGTTTGCCATTGACGATTTTAATCTTTTTCTCGGTTGGAATCATGACATTGAAAATCTTATCTTCCATGTCCATTGATTCAATACGCTGTTTGATGTTTTGCGCTACATTTTCCTCATAACCGGAATAAGTGTGCAAGACATACCAGCGGCGTCCTTGATTAAGGGTTTGCTTAGCCATAAGAATGAACTAAAAATTAGAATTTATTGTTTGATTAACAACTTCAAGCCGGCAGAAAAAATAGCATCTAAACCGCCTAAAAACAGGGCGGTTCCAAGGCTAATGCCAATAACCAGCAAAGTGTAATTGTAGGTCTCATTCTTGGTCGGCCAGCTAACTTTTTTAATTTCAGCCCAAGCCGATCGGAAATAAGCAGCAATTTTCTCCATAAATCTTGATTTAAAAAACAGCTCTTGACGAGCGTTTCATTAATTGACTTTATTGTAGCAAAATAACTCGCATTTTGTCAATAATTCGTACCGCCACGGGGAGTCGAACCCCGGTTACATGGATGAGAACCATGCGTCCTAACCACTAGACGATGGCGGCCCAATGAATTCGCTGGTAAATATAACAAAACTTTTCTAGTCTGTCTAGAGATTTAAGTTAAATATTCTCCTAAAATTTGCGGCTGACCAATTAAAAATTCTTGAGCAGAAACGACTGGTCGACCAGCTAGCTGAATTTTATCAATAATTAAACTGCCCTTTTTGCTTCCAATAGCTAATTGCCCATCAAGCAAGCCCACTTTACCAGGATTTAGCCAACCTTGTTCAGAAATTCTCCCAGCAATAATTTTTATTCTCTGTTCGCGCCACATTGTCCAAGCTCCTGGAGCTGGTTGCATAGCTCTAACTAGAGCATCAATATCGACAGCTTCTTTTTGCCAATCAATCTTAGCATCCTCAGTTGAAATTAGACCAGCATAGCTAACCCGGGTCTGGTCTTGTTCTTGTGGCACTAATTTGCCTTGAATATAATCAAACAGGGTATTGGGTAAAATTTCGGCCGCTACTGTCGCGATTTTTTCTGACAGACTACCCATAGTTTCCTGATTGTCTAAAATTATTTTTTCCTGAGTAATAATTGGCCCAGCGTCCATTTCTTTAACTAGCTTCATGATTGAGACACCGGTTTCCTTATCATTATTAATAATTGGCGCGAATAATACACCAGCGCCACGATATTTAGGTAGTAGTGAGCCATGAATATTTACCCAGCCAAACTCAATCTGATTTAGCATGGCCTCGGGAATCAATTTACCATAAGCAATAACTACCACAACATCTGGTTTTAAGTCTATCAGCTCATTTTGCCACAATTTAATTTTTTCTGGTTGCCAAACTGTTAAGTCATTTTCCAAAGCCCAAACCTTAGCTGATGGAGGAGTTAGCTTAAGTCCACGGCCAGCTGGCTGATCTGGCTGAGTTAGTAGCCCAAGTATTTCAAAACGCTGATCATCCAAAAGTGCCTGAAAAGCAGGAATGGCTAATTTTGGTGATCCAGCTAAAAGAACCTTTATCTTCTGTTTTTTCATCATCACTTGGTTTTCCATTTTATTGTTCTAAGTGATCGATAAATAACACACCATCTAAATGATCAGTTTCATGCTGAATTACTCTAGCCAGGTTACCATTGGCTTCTAGATAACACTCCTGACCAAGCTCGTTAAAATAATGGCAATTAAGCGATCTAGAGCGGCGAACTGGTCCAAAAACATTAGGAACCGATAAACAACCTTCTTCAATTACCACTGTTGCCTTGCTTAAATTACTAATTTCTGGATTAATCATCGGCCAAACTCCTTCGTCAGTATTAATTACAATCAATCGCCAATTACGACCAATTTGCGGAGCAGCCAAACCAACACCATCTTTCGCAATCATGGTTTTAGCCATATCAACGATGAGTTCCTGAAACTTTTTATCTTTAACCATAGATAAATCAACCACTTGGGCAATCCGTCGCAGGCGGGAATCAGGGTTAATCACCAGTCGTTTAATTTTTCCTTTATCGATTTGCTTTTGATCCATAGCTTAGTTATAATTTGAGTGTTCTTATCTTAAAACTTCTATATTTTTTTAGCAATATGCCTCGAGATGTCCGTGAATTTACTGATATTAGTCAAATACTTAACCGCCCCCGAACTGTTATCAAGCCAACAGCTTACCCTTGGCAACAATTAGCGCTAGAAGTTATTGAAAGATTACGAGTGCCTAATTTCAAAAGATCTTCAGTTTTCCAAGCTTGCCAACAATTTCCTGAGTCAATTATTAGACAAGCGGTTATTGATACTCAAGAGCTCTGCCAACAAGGCTACCGCTGGCAATATTTTTTTAAAATATTAGGGAATTATCGACAAGAGCGACCTGATCGTTTTAATATCTAACTCTCTTCATCTTTGCGCCATTGCCAAACCGCACCACCAACACCAAACGGCGCTTCGTAAGACAAATTATGCCAATTGCCTGGCTGATTTTTCATAATTGCTTGCAAAGTTGCATAGGCTAGCCAAGCACATTGACCAGTTTCACTAGCAGTTTGGCTAGAAATATTTAACAAAGCTTCTTGATTATTAGTTCTAAGGGCTTCTTGCAATCTTTGGTCAAATTTTTTGCCACGAGCTTGAAGGCCATTTGGTTGTTCAGCCCCAAGGCAATGAGCCAAATCTCCAGAACCAATAATTGCTACTTTACCAGGCCATTTCCTTAAAAAATCTCCCAAAAGCTCACCAAACTCAGCTTGTTTTTGACAATCATTACTATCGATATAACCAATCGGCAAAATCTTTACATTATCCAAAGCTTCATTTAGCAGAAGTAATGGAATAGCGGTTCCGTAATCAAGGTGTGGCTGACTATACAAACGAATCTTTTGTTGTTGGCCGAAAGAACTTTGTAAATCTTCAGCTAAGCTAAGAGCGCCAGACCAACGACCCTTGGTCAGCAAGTCGCCAAAAGTACTTAAATCAACTGAATAATCTAAACAAA
>DAOQAO010000019.1:0-9178 GCA_035354095.1 bacterium
ACCATTTTTACAAACCACTGGTCATAAATGTCTCTAATAATTCGAGAAATATTACAAAAACATTCGGTCAACATATAGTCACAAAGAATATTTCGATTAATAGTATCACGAAAATAATATTGTTGATAAACTTCGACTAATCTTCGATTTTCATGATCAACATAGGTATTAACTATGCCATATAAAAGTTCGTATTCCCCATAAACATCTAGGCAATTAATCCTTCCAATACGAAAAGCGATATAATCAAAAAACAATTCAACTGGCAAGTCTAAATTGAAATAGCTCATGGCTTTATATAAAAACCTTTTCACTAATTCCGATTTACTGACATTGCGACGAAATCTTTCAATAAAATTAGTTATCGCTATGGTCATGGAAGTATCAAAGGAAGTGATTTTTGGAGCAGCAACGCTCCCTAGCACCACTTCAAATTCATTTGATAAATCAATCACTGTTATCCGGTTAGACATCTTGTCCTCCTATTTCTTTATTTTTATTTTTTAATTGTTAAGTAACAAAAAACCGCCAAAGCGGTTAATTTGTAGTCCCTAGGGGAATCGAACCCCTGTTACCAGGATGAAAACCTGATGTCCTAACCACTAGACGAAGGGACCAAAAGCTATTCTATTATAACGAAAGATAGATAACTGTCAAGCCTTTATCTTTACTAATCCTTAACAAAGAGATAGTCTGATGTTAATATTATTTATATGAAAATATTAGCTATCGAAACCAGCTGCGATGAAACAGCGGCTTCAGTTGCCAGCCTAACTGGAGAGACTATTACTATTATTAGCAATATCGTTGCTTCGCAGATTGATATCCACCAGGCTTTTGGCGGAGTAGTGCCAGAGGTTGCGGCTCGTGAACATGTCAAACAAATACTGCCAACAATTGATCAAGCTCTAAAGCAAGCTGGTCTTGATCGTCAAACTGCCAAAGAGCAACTTGACGGTATTGCTGTCACTCAAGGACCGGGTCTTTTGACCTCTCTTTTGGTTGGAGTCGAGACAGCTAAATCACTAGCCCTAGCTTGGCAACTACCACTTATTCCGGTTCAACATATTGCCGGCCATGTTTCCGCCAACTTTATCAATCGCCCGCTTTCTAGTTTCAGTTTTCCAACTCTTACTTTAACAGTTAGCGGCGGACACACTGCTTTAATACTAATGAAAGATCAATCGTCCTACCAAATTATTGGTCAAACACTTGATGATGCCGCTGGAGAAGCTTTTGATAAAGCCGCTAGCCTATTAAAACTGGGCTACCCTGGTGGTCCAAAAATTAGTGCTGCGGCCGCTGAATTTGCTAAAAATAGTTCCAGCTCAGATATTAAATTGCCAGCACCGATGCTTAGGCGAGCTGATTATAATTTTTCCTTTTCTGGGCTTAAGACAGCTCTACTTTACGCTATTCAAAAAGATCCAAACTGGGCTAACCGAGTCAGCGAATACGCTTATGTTTTTGAACAAGCCGTAGTTGAAGCCCTGATTCGAAAAACTATCAAGGCTGCTAGCGAGCTTAGAGTTAAATCAATTATGCTAGCTGGTGGGGTAGCGGCCAATCGCACCCTTCGTGATAAATTAGCCAAAACTATTGAACAAAAATTACCAGGAGTAACTTTCACAATGCCTGAGCTAATTTATACCACTGACAACGCCGCTATGATTGCTGCTGCCGGCCTAATCAATCTTAAAAATAAAAAAACGGTTGCCCCTGATTCAATTATTGCTCAACCAAATTTATCAATTTAAATAGTTACTAACCAAAAAATATGGACATCACTACCCTAGTCGACAGTTTAAAAAACGATGACACTTCAACTTTTGAACGCAAATGTAAAGATTTCTTCTACAATCGTTATGAATTTTCTAGCTTTGATCAAAAAAACCGCGATTTTGTCATCGAATTATTAAAAAAACACCGCAGTGATATGATTAATTTTGGCGGAATTCCAGGCTATAGACTCGATAATGAAATGTATGATTTGCATAGCCGAAGAGACAGTTACGACCTTAGCGAAATCGACTATGAAAATATTAAAAAAATAATGCAGTATTTTCGAGCTTAGTCAGCTATCAAAGATAAAATCTCATCTCTTTTAGCAGCCATAACTTCTGGCGTGGCTGCCTCCAAATTGAGCCTCAGTAATGGCTCAGTATTAGACGCTCTGACATTAAACCAAAAATCAGGATAAGTAATCGTTACTCCATCCAAAAAATTGGGTTGTCCATCGGCGTATTTTTCGGCGATCTGTTTTATTTTAGCTATTGGATCATTAACCCGACGATTAATTTCACCAGAATGATAATATTTCTGATAAGGGCTGACGAACTCAGCCAAGGTCTGACCACTAGCTGACAAAGCTGCCAATAATTGTAGAGCAATAATACCTGGAACTTCATAACAACCATCAGCCATATTTAGAAAAAAATGACCAGATGATTCACCAGCAAAATAAACATCCTGCTCAAGCATAGTTGCCTTAATCAAAGAGTGGCCAACTCTAGCTACCACTGGTTGACCGCCGTTAGCTACAATTGTATCCTCAGTAATCTTTCCTGGCCGGATATCATAGGCAATCTTAGCGCCTGGTTTTTCGGCCAAAAAGAGCTTAGCCATAATCGCCCTGACAATACCTGGCTCTAGTGGCTTACCTAAATTATCGACAAAGAAAATACGATCAGCATCGCCATCAGTCGCAATACCTAAATCAGCCTTTTGTCCAATAACCATTTGGCTAAGCGGTTGAATATTTTCTGGTTTAAAAGGATCAGCTTCGTGACTAGGGAATGAACCGTCTAACTGCCAGTTCATATGAATCAAAGAAATCTGAGGAAATTTGGCAAAAAGTTTTTCAAAATAAGGACCACCCATGGCGTTGGCTGGATCCATAACTATTTTGACTGGCTGAAGTTGCAAGTCGCCCATAATAGCCAAGTCATGCTCGATTTGTCTGTCAACAATATTTTCAATTTTCTGACACTGACCAACCTGAGCATTTGGTAATAGTTCACTTGTTAAAACTAGCTCTTTGAGATCTAAGAGGCCACTATTTTCACCAACTGGCTTGGCGTGATCACGAACAATTTTAAAACCATTGTATTCTTGAGGATTATGAGAGGCACTAACCATAATGCCACCATCAGCTGAGAGTTCAGCTGTGGCAAAATAAAAAGTCGGAGTTGAACTCAAGCCGATATCTAAAATATTAGCGCCAGCCGCCAAAAGACCCTTAATTAAAGATTCGTGAAGCGTTGGTGAAGACAAACGCATATCGTGACCAACAACAATGCTTAATTGTCGATCGGTGGTTAATTCTTTTTGACGCCAAGAGTAATAGGCTAAACCTAGCTTGTAAGCCAATTCATCATCAAAATCACGACCATAAACGCCTCTTAAATCATAGGCTTTAAAGACTCCAGCTTGAGTTTGCATAGACTTCTAATTTATTTGATAGTCTTTCTAATTTCTTGGCAAATCAAGCCAACTCCCCACCAAGTAGCTACCATCCCTAGCAGCCAACCCGCCAAAGGCAAATGGACTAAAATAATTAAGCTAACCACACCAACAATTAGTGGCCAGTTGTGCTTCTTGGCTTTAGGCAAAAGCTTATGACCCAACCATAGTCCGATTGGCAATTTGGCTAAATATAGCAAGATACACCATAGAGCAAATAAAATAAGGCCTAAAGGTAAACCAATAATAGTAAACAATAAAATAAATGAACCAATCGGCAAGAAAATTACCCAAAGCAAGCCTTTAGCTATATTTTTGACTGGCTGTTTTCCAACTTTTTCCAAAAGATTTTCAGCCAATTTCGGCCACAGGCCAAGAATAATCAAACCAATCAATATTAACATCAGCGACTGTAGAGTAGCTTGCCAAGCACTCCCAACAATTTTATCTTTACTATAATTTTTTTTGCTAGGCCAATCCTTTTTTAAAACTTGGCCTTTAATTTCTGCTTGATCGCTAATTTTAACCGTCTTGTAAGCAGAATAAGTTAAGTCATTTTCCAGTTTAGCGCCAGACATAATTTGCAAGCTGTCTTCATTCTCTGAAGAAGCAAAGAGTCTAATTGGCGCTGCATATTTACCAAATAGACTAGCCCGATCAAAAGTTGCTAAAACACTTTTTAGATACTGACCGCGACTTTCAAAAAATTCACCAGCGACAACTGTTTCACCTTTGACCTCGGTCTTATCTCCCAAAATAATATCAGCTCCGGCTAACATAACATTTCGGCCAACTTGATTATCAATTTTGACATTTTCACCAATTGAACGGATACTTCCAGAGACTTTAGCATTGATTGTCAAATCACTAGCCGCACAAATGACATCACCATCAATCGGCTGGTTAACAACAACGCTGCGGCCAGCACAAATCAAATCACCAGGTAGCGGTGTATCAACAGTAATTCTTTCAGCAGCCGCATAAGTTGTTCCGTCAAATTTGTCGTTTGAACCGAAAACCAAATCAGCGCCATTGTGAACTGTAAAAGCCTTGGTAGTTAATGGCAAAAAAAGCATTGCCATCACAAAAACTAAACTGCCAAAATACCTTGTCTTACCCATATAATTGTGATTAAATTAGTATACTTACTAAGCCTCAGTATAACACTCGTTTTGATGGATATCAAATCAGAACAAGCTCTAATCAAGCTAATCAATAGCCAACCGCAAACCAGAGATGATCTGACAGCTTTAAAGCGCCATTACGCTGAAGTTTCTGGCAACCCAATGATTAATAATAGCCAGTTGCTGGAGACTTATCACCAGCTTTTGGCTAAAAGCAAAATTAAGGCTGACGAAAATTTCATCAAACTACTCCGCCGCCGAGCTATTAGAACCATGTCTGGAGTGGCACCCGTCGCGGTTTTAACCAAGCCTTGGCCTTGTACTGGCAATTGTCTTTATTGTCCGCAACAAAGCGATGTGCCAACCAGTTATCTGTCCAATGAGCCAGCGGTTATGCGGGCTATGCATTGCCATTATAATCCAGGCAAACAAGTTAATTATCGCCTAAGAGCTTTACTAGCTAATGGTCATCAGCCAAATAAAATTGAACTAATCGTTATCGGTGGGACTTGGTCATATCTGCCCTTGAAATATCAATATTGGTATATTGCCAACTGTTTTGCTGCGGCCAATTCTTATGGCAAAAAAGCAAAAGTCTATCCTCAAAATCTATCATTGACTAAATTAAAAGACGCTGTTACTAAAGAACAAAAAATAAACGAGTCCGCTGAGTATCGAATTATCGGGCTTACCCTCGAGACTCGACCGGATTGTTTAACTCCCAAGGAACTAGATAACTTTCGTTTTCTAGGCTGCACTCGAGTTGAAATCGGAGTCCAAGCAATTGATGACAAAATCCTTAGTCTTAATCGCCGAACAGCTAACCTAGCTAGCATTACTGCTGCCACAAAATTGCTCCGTGATTGGGGATTCAAGATTACTTACCATTTCATGCCAGCTTTGCCAGGTTCTACTCCAGACCATGATATTGAAATGTACAGACAACTTTTTAGTGATCCCCGTTTTCAGCCAGACCAAATCAAATTTTATCCAACCGTTGTCGTCAAAGGTAGCCAGCTTTATGAGTGGTGGAAAAATGGCCAATACCAACCTTATAGCGATGAAGAATTAATTCGGGTAATTAAAAGCTGTAAAGAAATAACTCCAACCTATGTCAGAATTATTCGCCTAATCCGCGATATACCTGAAGAATCAATCGAGGCCGGTAACAAGATTACCAATCTAAGACAAATTATCCAGCAACAAGGGGTTAGTTGCCAGTGTATCCGTTGCCGTGAAGCCGGTGAAACAGCTGCCGAATTAAAAAAAATTGAATTAGTTGTTAAAAATTATCTAGCTGGCGATGGCGAGGAATATTTTATTAGTTGGGAAAGTCTTGATCGACAAACATTATTTGGCTTTTGCCGTCTGCGTTTGCCAAAAGGAACTGAAAATAAAAATCTAAAAGACTCAGCCATCATTCGCGAACTCCATGTTTACGGCCAGCTCCAACCGGTCGGCACCAAGGGAAAAGTTCAACACCGTGGATTAGGCCGACAACTAGTGGCTGAGGCTGAAAAGATTGCTAAACAACACGGCTATAAAAAAATTGCTATAATTTCCGGAGTCGGTGTTCGTGACTATTACCGCCATTTAGGCTATCGCCTGAGTCATACTTATTTAATTAAACCTGTGATATAGTATAGTTAAATAATATAAATATATGGGATTTGAAGACCAACTATTACGACAAGCCGATAATCTTCATGAAAAGAAACAAACTTTTAAAAATGAAAATTATCTGGACAAGCTTTTAGCTTTAGCCAATAAAGCTACCCGCATTGACCATATCAATCCGAATGATTTCCGTGATTTATACGGCGATGACAATGTTGACCGTGATTTATCTTGGGTTAAAAAACAAGATGAATTACACCAACAAAGAAATACTGAAGCTGAAATACACAATAAAAAAATCGCTGATGTTTTAGAGGCTATTTTCCATGAACAAATTGAACTAAATGAATATTTTGGTCCACGAGTTAACACAATTAAAACTTGCGACTACGATGACTACCTCAATCATGTTGATACTATTTTAGAAATCGTTGACCCTGAAAAAAGAAACCCGGACTATTCTGGTATAGCTATTGATGTAACTTCAGCCAGTAATCTCGATAGTTTAAACAAAAAAGTTCAGCGCATTCTCAAAAATATCGATCACGACAAATTAGCTAGAATAAAATATTTTCAATCAGAAGCTAGCAATTTTCGCGGAGAAATCAAGAATGTCCCACTGTTTATTATCGGTTGCGATGTTAGACACGCCGAAGAAATAGCCAAGCTATGGGAAGACGGACAACAAAGAGCTTTAGCTGGACATCCAATTCAAGCTATCCTTCTAAGACAAATAGTTGAACAAGCCAAACGATTTAGAGATTATGCCAAATCAATTGGACGAGAAAATATTGCCGAGATATATGATCAAATTTTTAAAGACTTTATTGGTATAGCTAAAGAAAAAGAAAAAACTCTGCTCGAAATTAATAAAGATCCGCAAAAACGAGAATATATCAATAATGACAATGTCCTAAATAACCTAAGTGAACTTATTACCCAATATGTCAATGACAGTAAACGATCAAGCCGTTAGCCAATTGATCGAAGCCGAAAGGCAACGACAAATTGATGAGCTAGAATTAATCGCTTCAGAAAATTACGCCTCCCCAAGTGTTTTGGCGGCTTTGTCGACCCCCCTGGCCAATAAATATAGTGAAGGCTATATTGGTAAACGCTATTACGGTGGCAATGAAATCATTGATCAAGTTGAAGCCCTAGCAATTGACCGCGCTAAACAACTCTTTGGTGCCGAACATGTCAATGTCCAACCACTATCTGGTTCACCAGCCAACCTAGCTGTCTATTTAGCTTTACTAGAGCCAGGTGATACTGTCCTTGGTCTAAGACTAGATCACGGCGGACACCTTTCGCATGGCCACCCAATCAATATTTCCGGTCGATTATTTAAATTTGTTCAATATGAAGTTGACCCAACAACTGGCCGACTCAATATGGACCAAGTTCGAGAAATAGCTCAGGTAGCTCGGCCAAAATTGATTGTGGCTGGCTTTAGTGCTTATAGTCGCGAAATTGATTGGGCTAGCTTTCAAAACATTGCCGAAGAAGTTGGCGCCATGACCATGGCCGATATTTCTCATACTGCTGGTTTAATTGCCGGACAACAACTGACCAATCCGACCAATATTTTTGATGTTATAACAACAACTACCCATAAAACTTTACGCGGGCCTCGTGGTGCTATGATTATGTGTAAAGAAAAACTAGCTAAACAAATTGATCGAGCAGTTTTTCCAGGACTTCAAGGTGGGCCCCACGATCACGTGACTGCTGCCAAAGCAATCGCTTTTGGTGAAGCTTTGCAACCAGAATTCAAAGACTACACTCGCCAAGTTATTGCCAATGCTCAACTTTTAGCTAGTGAGCTTATGGCCAAGGGCTATGATATTGTTTCCCAGGGGACCGACACTCATTTACTGGTTGTTGATTTAACAAAAAATGGTCTATCTGGTCGACAAGCTGAAGAAGCCTTGCAAGCCGCCGGACTATCTGTTTCAAGATCAACTGTTCCTGGCGATCAAAGGCCACCACTCAATCCATCAGGTATTCGTATTGGCACGGCCGCTATTACCACCCGTGGTTTTAAAGAAGCTGAAATAAAACAAGTCGCTGATTGGCTAGACTTAGTTATTACTAATTACGACAAGCCTGAGCAACTGGCTATAATTAAACAACAAGTTACTGAACTAGGTCGCCGCCTACCGCCACCTGGCCTATAAAATATGGCTCAACAACTAATCAACGGCCGCCACTTGGCCGACAAAATTAAAGATCAAATCGCTCAAACTATCTTTGAGATGAATGGCCAACGCCCCAATTTGGCAATTATTTTGGTTGGCAATCGGCCTGATTCAGAAATCTACGTTCGCCATAAACAAGAAGAAGCTAAAAAAGTCGGCATTGATACTCATCTTTACAATTGCCAAGACGATATTTCTGAAGAAGAACTTCTCTCAATTATCAATTTTTTAAATAATGATGAAACGATTGACGGCATACTTTTGCAATTGCCACTACCAAAACATTTAAACACCGATAGGCTAGTAAATGCTATTTCTCTAGAAAAAGATATCGATGGTTTTACTGCTAAAAACTTGGCTTGTTTAAAAAATAACGATCCAAAGGCAATTATCCCGCCGGTTTTCGGTGTCATTTTAACTATCGTGGCTGAGCAGCAATTTGATCTGGCTGGCCAAAAAACTCTGATTGTTGGTAACGAAGGAATATTTAGTAATAATCTAGCTGAAATGCTTGGGGAGTTGGGCGCTCAAGTAGAACTATTAAATGATATTACTCCAGAAAATCGATATAAGCTTGATGAAGCTAAATTATTGATTACTGCTCTTGGCAAACCACATAGCGTAAAGCCAATCAATTTGCCAAACGACTATCTAATTATCGATATTGGTATTACTAAAAAAGATAGTAAAGTCTACGGCGATGTAGACTTATCTTCCATAAATCCTCAAATAAACGGTTGGGCTACTCCAGTTCCTGGTGGAGTCGGACCGCTA
>DAOQAO010000020.1:0-9060 GCA_035354095.1 bacterium
CTGCTTTGGAAAAGACTTTACCAATTTCAAAAAATTGAGGATTTGGTAATTTAACACTAACAATTGCTACTAAACCTTCTCTGACATCGTCACCGGTGAGATTTTCATCTTTTTCTTTCAAGATATTTTTAGCCCGGGCGTAATTATTGAGAACGCGGGTTAGGGAAGTTCTAAAACCTACTAGATGAGTACCGCCTTCAGGATTGGTAATATTATTAGCAAAAGCTAAAACTGTTTCGTTATAACCATCATTATATTGAATGGCGACTTCAACCTTATTTTCTTCAACTTCTTTTTCTACATAAAAAATGGTTTCATTTTTAACCTGGTTGTTGCGGTTTAAGCTATGGATATAAGAACGGACGCCGCCTTCGAAATAAAAAGTATAATCTTTTTGGCAATGATTTGGTCGACGATCATGAAGCTTTACTTTAACTCCCTTGGTTAAATAGGTTTGTTGGCGGAAATGATCCAAAATAACACCCCATTTAAAATCAGTGGTATCAAAAATAGTGCCATCAGGTTTAAAGGTAACAGTGGTGCCGTGTTTATCTGGATCAACTTTACCAATTTTTTTAACTGGTCCTAAAGGCTTGCCACAATTATATTCTTGTTCCCAGGCACCCCCATCACGGTAAACTGTTACTTTTAGATAAGTACTCAGAGCATTAACAACAGACACACCGACACCATGTAGACCACCAGAAATCTTGTAGCCACTACCACCGAATTTTCCACCGGCGTGTAGCTTGGTCATGACAGTTTCTAGAGCAGATACGCCAGTTACTTTGTGGGTATCGACTGGAATACCGCGGCCGTTATCAACAACCTCAACCATACCATCTTCGAGCAGGGTGATATCAACGAAGTCAGCATAATTAGCCATGACTTCATCAAAACAGTTATCGGCCACCTCCCAGATTAAATGGTGTAATCCGGTTGAAGAAGTTGATCCGATGTACATGCCAGGGCGTTTACGAACCGGTTCTAGCCCTTCCAGGACAGTAATCGCTTCCGCACTGTATTCAGCAGTAGCTTGTTGAAAATTCTTGTTCATAACGGTAATTGATAAAAAAGATAGCCGAGTGGCTAGTAATAACCTTAATATTTTAGCAAGAAAAACCAGGCTTGGCAAGGAAAAATGATGATTTTTTGCTTGTTTTCATTCGGGTTAGTTGCTATAATTAAAGCAATTTTTTAGGCTCAATAATCATAAAAGTTGTCTGTGGATAAAAATGTTTTCAACAATCGTCTTGATGAAGCTAATAAGGTTTTAAGCGGTGGTCACCAAAAGAAGCTTCATGTCAATACAGCCAGCGAAAAGTGGCTTTGGGTTGGCACAGGTGTTTTGTCGATAGTTTTTATAGTAGTTATTTCTAAGATTATTGTTTTGTGGAATTATCAGCCAGCTAAAGTAAAGCCGGTTGTTAACCATCAACCAGTTGCTACTAGTAGTCAGCCAATTGGCGATATCTTGCCAGGTAGCCAAAATAGCGAAACAGCTATCGTAAATAAAGCCGATTCAAACCTTCAAGCCGATAAATTGGTCTTTAGTCAAAATTATCAAGCACCAACTTCCAGCTATCCGCTTGAAATTTTAGCTAATCAAGGCCAGACGCCACGACTGCCAGCTAATATCAAGAGTGAAGCAGTTAATTATTATGAAGTTAAACGCCATTACAACCTTGAACCGATAATCAACAAGCTTAATCAGCAGGGTTCAGTGATTGTTGATAATCCTTTTGGTAAACCAGAGCAAGATTTTTTCTCTTTTTATAAAACAGCCAAAGCTGACAAGTGGCCTTTGATTTTGACTGATGATTTTTTATTTTACTATTATCAAAACAATTTAAAAGAAGCCTATAAATCACTAGAAGGTGGTTTTTACGACAGCCTGTGGCAGGTTTGCAATAGTTTGTTTGATTTATCCAATCGTCGCTATCAAAATCTGTTAAGCCAAGGAACCAAAGGTAATGATCCTATTTTAGAAGCTTATCGCCTAGATACACAATACTGGGCAGTAGCTTTGAAATTATTGGCACCAAAAAGTAATCAAATTAAACAAGATAATCTTAGTGCTTCAACAATAGTTTTCCGTCAAGGGGATGATCAAGTTTACAAGATGCCGATTTTAAGTGAAGATCTTTCTAGAGAAGTTGATCAGGAAATTGTTTTAATCAATGAAGCTAAAGGGCAAAAAGCTTCACCTTTGTTTGGACAGACTTTTGATTATGGTGTTTTTAAACCAAAGGCCGACTATCAATCTGGTGGGCGATTGGCTAATTTTTATTTAACCAGCCAGTGGTTAAGACGACCTTGGCCAATAAATTATCGTGATAAATATTGCTTAAATTGCACTTTGGACCGTGATGATTGGCAGGTTAATTTTTTAGCGGCTAATATTTTGGCTCGTGATTTATCTAGCGATCAAGAATTTAAAAATTATTGGGCCAAGATTTACAAGACAATGAGTTTTTTTGTTGGTTTGCGTAGCGAATTATCTTATGCTCATTATGTTGATGCTCAAAAAGTGGTGATTGGCAACTTATCAATTGAAGAGGCGGTTAGGCAAAAAGATGATTGGCCGACTAGCATTTTAGACAAAATCCAAGCCAAAATAAATGAAAATAATTTTCCTATTGACGATGGCGGCATGAACCGGCAAGATGTTAAGCAGCAGCCAAATATTGGCCTTAGAGTTTTGCAGGAACAATACTGGCCTGGTCAACAGATTGATTGGAAAAAGGTTTATCCAGAATTAGATAAATACATTAGCCAGCAAAAACCAAAAGATTGGTTGGCTAATCAATTTTGGTCAAGCTTGTCTGTTTTAAAAAATTGGTTAGATAAAACTTTAACTAATGAAAAAAAGTGGGTTAAGCCGACTTGGTGGAGACAGCAACAATTAGCTTCAGCCAAGTTTTATTTAATCAACTGGCTTTTACCAGGCGACCAAATTGTAAATAGTTTGTCTAATGATAATTTGACTGGCAAAGGTAGCCAAGCTGATGTTTTGGTTTCAATTGATGCTGATATTTTGCCTGCTTTAGACAATCAAATTGCTATTGCAAAAATGCTTCGCCTGTCATTGGCTAAATTGCAGGTAAGTAATCCAGCTTCTGAACAAAAATTAAATGAAATAATTGATAGCCTAGAGATGATTCACGATTTAGCAATTAAACAGGCTAAGGGACAGATATTTAGCCAAGAGGATATAGTTTGGCTTAATACTTTTTTACAAAGAAATGTTTTGCAATTGGGAATTAAAAATTTTTCCGGGCAAAAATATGATAAAGATTCATCATTACAAAATTTGCGAGCACGAATTGAAGTTCGCAATAATGGTGGTCAACCATATTTGTTTGTTGGTCCAGTGATTAAACCATAATTATTATATATGACAGATACTAAAAAAAAGGATGGTGGTAATTTTTTGCCAGATCAATTGGAAGGCGATGAAGTGTCATTGAAAAAATTACATTTCGGTTTGTGGTATATGCGCAATCGCCGGTTGTTTTTAACTTTAGTGGTTGCTTTTTTATCAATTGTTGCTATTAGCGGCTGGGCTTATAGTTTTTATGGTTTAGGTCGTTATTTTATTTTTGATCAATCAGAAGATCAACAATCAATTATGGAAATGGCTCAAACTGGAGTCAATTTGCTAGCTGGTAAGAATAATCAGCCTTTAGAAATCAGCCCAGTAAAAATACTTGGTTCAAAAAAAGCTGATTTTGTAGCAGAAATTAATAATCCTAACAATAGAACGGCGGTCTTCTTTAATTATGCTTTCAAAGCTAATGATCAAACTATTGTTCAGAAAGAGGGCTTTGTTTTACCAGGACAAAGGCGTTATCTAGTTGCTCTTGATCAAGAAAAAGTTTCGGGCGCCAATATTGATTTATCAATATCTCAAACCAAATGGCAAAAATTAAATGCTAGAGAAATTCCGGATTGGGAAAAATTTTTAAAAGAAAGAAATAATCTAGTCATTAGTGAACAACAGATTACTTTAGCTTCAACTAACAATCAACCGGCTAGAATTAAATTTAATATTAACAATCGAACTGCGTTTGGATATTGGTCAGTGCCGGTTTTGCTTATGGCTTATCAGGATGACAATTTGGTTGGGGTCAACGAGCTAATTTTAAATAAACTAAAATCTGGTGAGACTAGAAATGTTAATTTTACTTGGTCTGAGTTAAATAGAGCTAATCGTCTAGAAGTTACGACTAGTATAAATTATCTAGATGACAATAACTATTTGCCACTGGATTAATTTATGAAATTTAGTTTTGGTCAGTATTGGAAAAAAATAGATTGGCTACTGGCTGTAGCCATGTTGTTGTTATTGGCGGTTGGTTTAACCGAGATATATGGTGTTTCTCTGGGGCGCGGTGGAGTTAGCTTGCTAGCTTTTCGTAAACAAATAATTTTTGCAGCTATTGGTTTAACTGGCTGGTTGGCGTTATCTTTTTCTGATTATCATCGTTGGCGTAGCTATGCTAATTATTTTTACGGACTGACAATTGTTTTGTTAATTAGTGTTTTATTTTTCGGCAGTTCAATTAACGGTACCAAGGGTTGGTTTAACCTGTTTGGTATGGGTATTCAACCAGTTGAATTAGCTAAAATTGTCTTGATTATTTATCTATCAAGCTTTTTTTCTAGTCGCACTATTAGAACTGATCAAACAAAAAATTTGATAAAAAGCGGTGTGGCCACTTTGGTTTTAATGATACTGGTCTTATTGCAGCCTGATTTTGGCTCAGCTTTGTTACTGGGGGCTATTTGGTTAATCTATATTATAATACTGGGCTTTGATCGCAAATATTTTTTATGGCTAATTGGTTTTGGCTTAATCGCTACTTTGTGTGCCTGGTTCTTTTTATTTACTGACATCCAGAAAGATAGAATCCATTCATTTGTTGATCCAGGACATGCGGCCTTAGGGCAAAGCTATAATATCAACCAAGCGATGATTGCTGTTGGCTCTGGACGAGTATCGGGTAGAGGAGTTGGTTTTGGCTCTCAGACTCAATTAAAATTTTTACCAGAAGCTCAAACTGATTTTATTTTTGCCGTTATAGCTGAAGAAAGAGGTTTTCTGGGAACCAGTTTAGTTTTGATTTTATTTGCTATTATTATTTATAAAGCTTTAAATATTCTACCTAAAGTCAAAGATGATTTTGGCAGTCTAGTTGTAGTTGGTAGTATTGGGTTACTAGCTATTGAGGTTTTTGTTAATATTGGTATGAATATTGGTATTTTACCAGTTGTTGGCATTGCTTTGCCTTTGGTCAGTTATGGTGGTAGCTCGCTAATTGCTAATTTGTTATTGCTAGGGTTAGTTAATAGTGTTGTTGTCCGAGCAAGAAATTAATGGCTTTTTTATAGATTGCTAAAATGAGTCATTGACAAAAGCCCAATGGTTAATTATACTAGCTAATGCGATTAACTCTTAAGTTAAGTATTTTTTTGTTATGAAAAGCGAATTGAAGTTAGCAGCCGTCACTCGCCAACCAGGTCGGCAAGCTTTGCGCCAATTGCGCAGCGAAGGATTTATTCCAGCGGTTGTCTATGGACCAAAGACTGAAAATTTAAATATTCAGGTCAAGAAAAATGAAGCTGTCAAATTATATGAACAAGCTGGTGAATCCAGTTTGGTTAATTTAGTCATTGATGGAAAAGATGAAAGGCAGGTTATTATCAAAGATTTAGCCACCACCAATGTTAAAAGCCAATTAATTCATATGGATTTTTTCCAGGTTAATATGGCTGAAAAGGTTACCACTGAAGTTGAATTAAATTTCGTTGGAGAAGCTCCAGTTGTTAAACAGTTGGGCGGAGTTATTGTTAAGAATTTTGACGCTGTAGAAATTGAATGTTTGCCTAAGGATTTAGTCAGCCATTTAGATGTTGATTTATCTAATATTGCTGGTTTTGATGATCACATTACTTTTGCTGATCTTAAACTTCCAAAAGGTGTTTCTTTGTCATCTCATCACGAACTCAATGAAATCATTGTTGCTGCTGAAGAACCAAGAGCAGTCGCTGTGGAGAATGCTGCTAGCACTACCGAAGAAGCTCAACCAGCCGCTGCTGAGGAAGCTAAGAAAGAATAGACAGTTTTTTCTCAATATAAAAACAGCCTCTTTTATAGGGGCTGTTTTAATTATGCCAATAACCAAATCGTTGTCGTCCAGTTAAATCTGGGTATGATTGTTGCCAAGTTAAGCTACCTACAGATAGTAAATCTTTTAGGGTGGCAACTTGGTCAATTCGGCTCTCGGTTAATAAGTGAATTTGTTTTTGAGGATGTTTAGCAATAAAATCGGGGAGTTCTCTAGCTAGTTTAGAAAAGAGAGCTAAACCATCAATACCGGAAACCAGGGCTTGTTTTGGTTCAAAAGATAATTCTTTGAAGTTATTATGGTAGTCATTGGGATCAAGATAAGGTAAGTTGGCCACAATCACAATATTTTTATATTGGTCGAGGGTTTCTAAATTTAGCCACGGTTCTAGTATTGAGCCCGAATACCAGTCAACTTTAGCTGACAAAGCGGTAGCATTTCGTTTGGCCACTTTTAGGGCAGGGAGACTGATGTCGGAAGCGCCATAGTAATTGTGCGGTCCAAGCTCAAGCGCTAAACTAACAATTAAACAGCCAGAACCAGTGCCAAGATCAACCCAGGCTGTAGGACCAGCAAAAGTTTTGCTTAAGTTTTTGGCAATATCAATTAGGCATTCACTTTCTGGGCGAGGAATTAAGGTGTTTTTATTAACAGTAAAAGTTCGCCCATAAAAATCTTGTTGGCCCACAAGATAGGCTAAAGGGTAGCCAGAAGCTAGTTTTTTAACGGCTTGGCGCAGTTGGTACCATTGCCAATAGGTTAATTGGCGTTGTGGCTGTCCAATAATTAGGCTGACTGAACAATTTAAAATGTAAGCTAAAAGCCAGTTAGCCAAACTTGGTTGGTCTAAACTTAGTGGCCAAGCGGTTTTAAGCCAATCTCGAGCTTCGGTAATAGTTGGTTTACTGGTTAGCTTGTTTTGCCAATTGCTTGGCATATTGTTGGAGTTTTTGAATTATTTGATCAACCTCACCGTCCATGATGCGATCAATGGAATGCCATGATTCTTGTAGACGGTGGTCGGTTACACGATCTTGGGGAAAATTGTAGGTGCGGATTTTTTCGCTACGATCGCCATTGCCAATCTGTTGGCGGCGTTGGCTATCAGCTGCTTCACGGCGTTCATCTTCGATTTTTTGTAAAAGCCTAGAACGCAAAATCTGCATAGCTTTTTCTTTATTTTGATGTTGCGACTTTTGATCTTGGCAGCTAACTACTAGGCCAGTTGGTAGGTGAGTAATGCGGATGGCAGAATAAGTAGTGTTGACACATTGTCCACCAGGTCCAGAAGCACAAAAAGTATCAATTCTTAATTCGTTTGGTTTTATTTCGACATCGACTTCTTCAGCTTCAGGTAAAACAGCTACAGTAACGGTAGAAGTGTGAACCCGGCCTTGTTTTTCAGTTTCTGGCACGCGTTGAACGCGGTGAGTGCCACTCTCATATTTTAACCAGCCAAAAACTTGCTGGCCGCTAACACTAAAAGTAATTTCTTTATAACCGCCAATACCAATTAGACTTGAATTTAAAACTTCTAATTTAAAATTATGGTTTTCAGCAAAACGGCTATACATTCTAAAAATTTCAGCAGCAAATAAAGCCGCCTCATCGCCGCCGGCTCCGGCGCGAATTTCAACAATAACATCTTTTTTGTCGCGTGGATCAGCTGGATGAAGGGCTTCATCAAGTTGTTCAGCAAGGCCAGGCTTTTCAGCTAAAAGCTCGGCCTTTTCCATTTCAGCCATTTGACTGATTTCAGCATCAGTGCTGCTTGAAATCAGTTGGTCTAGTTCGACGAGCTGTTTGTCAATTTTTTCTAAACGGTCAATTAAAGCAACCAGGCCTGATAATTCGGCTTGTTCTTTGGCAACTTTGCTGAATTTTTGATTGTCAGCGATAATTGCCTGATCGTTTAGTTGGCTATTTAGTTCGGTCAACTTGGCTTTAATGTCTTCGTACATATTCTTATTAAAAAATTATCTCCCTAACCGAGCGGCTGGGAGACAATTTATAAAAAATCTATTTAGCTAAGCAGCTAATTCTTTTTCAAGAGCTTTTTTAGCAGCTTCGGCTTTAGCTTCACGAGCTTTGTCGCGAGCTTCGCGTTTTTCTTTTTTACTCTTGGCGTCTGATTTTGATTCAAGTTTGGCAGCAAACTTTTCAACGCGACGAGCAGTATCAAGTAATTTCTGTTTACCAGTATAAAAAGGGTGGCAAGCAGAGCAGATTTCAGTTTTAATTTCTTCTACAGTTGAGCCAGTAGTAAAACTATTGCCGCAGGCGCAAATAACCTTGGCTTCAGGATAATAAGTTGGATGTAGGTCTTTTTTCATACTATCTTAGACTAAAAATAAACGCCCGGACTGGCGTGGTATTGGTAAGATACCATAGTCGTTTAAAAAAATCAAGAGTTATAGATAAAAACACGATGCTTGACTAGTTGTCAATAATTAGCTATTTTGTAAAGCGCTGTCATTTGACAATAAAATAAGGGGAAAAATGTACAAAACGAAAGGAGAGGAAAATGAAAAAAGACCAAAATCTAGCCAGAAAAATGTTGGTGTCAATTTTGAGCGTAGTTCTAATTGGCATCCTGGCGATGTCGCTAATAATAATTATTAGCGTTCGTAGTTCATCGGAAAGACAAGCAGAGTTAGCTGCTGATGAAATGTCGTATCGATATTCTCTTTCAGTAAAGTCTGAATTAGAAAAACCACTCGAGGAAGCTCGAGTTTTGTTACAGTCTTTTTCAGCAATGGTTGAGTCTGGTAAATCTGACCGAGAGCTGGCTGGCCGTTTGCTAAAACAAACGGTAGCAAACAACGAGAACCTCATTGGTGCTTGGGTCTGCTTTGAACCTAACGCTTTTGATGGTCGAGATAATAGTTATGCTGGTAGTCCTGGTCATGATAACACTGGACGCTACATT
>DAOQAO010000021.1:0-8746 GCA_035354095.1 bacterium
ATTGGCAGGTCTGCGCAATCATAATATTGGTTTTATTTTTCAGGCTTTTAACTTGTTAGCTAGAACTAGTGTTCTAGATAATGTTAAATTGCCGATGCTTTATTCTAAGGATAAAGATCAGATGGATGAGAGGGCAACTCGAGTTTTGGAAAGTGTCGGGCTAGGACATCGTCTGCATTATTTTACTAATCAAATTTCTGGTGGTGAAAAGCAGCGCGTGGCTATTGCTAGAGCTCTAGTTAATAATCCAGAAGTTATTTTTGCTGATGAGCCAACTGGTAATCTTGATTCCAAATCTGGCAATCAGGTTATGCAAATTTTACAAGACTTAAATCAACAAGGTAAAACAATTATTTTGGTTACTCATGAAACCTTTACGGCTGAACATGCTCAAAGAATTATTAGAGTTCTTGATGGACAAATTGTTAGTGATGAATTAGTGAAAGAAAGAAGAATTGCTAGTGACGGTCAGATTTTAAAATAGATTTCATGCTTGAAGATATTAAACAATCACTAATACTGGCTTGGCGCGCTTTGGTAAGCAATAAGGTTCGTAGTTTTTTAACTATGCTCGGAATTATTATTGGTGTTGGGGCTGTTATTGTTATTATGTCAGTTGGAGCCGGAGCCCAGTCTTTGATTTTAAACCAATTGGATAGTTTTGGTAGTGACTTAATTGGTATATTGCCTGGCCAATCTGATGAGAACGGTCCGCCTAGTCAAGCTTTTGGTATTACAGTGACAACTTTGAAATACCGGGATGCTAAAGAATTAGCTAAACCAGAAAATGTTTCTAATGTTAAAGCGGTGGCGGCGTACTATCAAGCTTCAGTTAAATCAAGCTGGCGAGATAATGAACACGATACTCAGCTCAATGGCGTAACAGCTAACTATCTTGATGTTGAAGGTGGAGAGGTTGAGTCAGGTCGTTTTTTAACTGAAGAAGAAGTTGATGGCGCAGCTAGAGTGGCTGTACTTGGTAGTGATGTTGCTGAAGAATTATTTGGGTCAAACAACCCACTGGGTCAAAGAATTAAAGTTAAAAATCAATCGTTAGAGGTTATTGGTGTTATGAAAAGCCGCGGTAAAGTAGCTTTTTCTGATTATGATGACCAGATAATAGCGCCGCTTGTTTTTGCTCAAAAAATGATTGCTGGGGTAAATCATGTCAGCTTTATTAGGGTTAAGTTGAATAGTGACGCTGATATAGATCAGGCCATGGAAGAGATAAAACAAACTTTAAGAGAAAATCATGATATTGAAGATCCAATTGATGATGATTTCTCAGTTCGTAGTTTTCGTGATGCTCTAGAGATGATAATGACTATAACCAATGCACTTCGTTATTTTTTGGCGGCAATGGCAGCGCTGTCTTTACTGGTAGGGGGTATAGGTATTATGAATATTATGCTAGTTAGCGTTACGGAGCGAACTAGAGAAATAGGCTTGCGTAAGGCTATTGGGGCAACGAGTAATCAGGTTTTGAGGCAATTTATTTTAGAATCAATTTTTTTAACTTTGATTGGTGGTATAATAGGTATTATTGGTGGTATTAGTCTGTCGTATCTGGTGGCGGTTGTTGCTAATTTGCTTGAATATGATTGGACTTTCTCGATTTCTTTTGTGGCAGTTACAACTGCGGTTATAATTTCAATGTTAATCGGTGTCATTTTTGGTTATTATCCAGCTCGACGAGCCAGCCGCTTAAACCCGATTGAAGCTTTAAGATACGAATAATATGAGGCTCAAGACAGCATTGGAACTGGCTATAAAATCTTTGACTTTAAATATTCTAAGGACTAGTTTAACTGTCCTTGGGGTTATTATTGGTGTAGCTGCTATTGTGATTGTTTTTGCTGCTGGTGATGGTATCAGAAATTTAGTAACAGGGGAGGTTGCGTCCTATGGAACAGATACTATTGAAACGGAAATAAAAGTTCCGGAAAATAGTAACGCCGCCACTACTGAAGTTACTACACTCAAACTTGATGACATGGAGGCAATCAATAAAATCGGCAATGTTTGGCGAAGCTATGGGGTTAGTTTGAGCCAACAAAAAATTAGTTGGCAAAGCGAAAATAAAAGGGTGTTTTTATTTGGAACCAGTGCAGCTTATTCGGAAATTGATCGTAAAAGTCAACCGGTTGAAGGTCGATTTTTTACTGAAGAAGAAGACAGAGGTCAATCAATGGTTGTGGTTTTGGGCTATAAATTGAGGCAGTATTTATTTGGTGATCAATCAGCTGTTGGTCAGTGGGTAAAAATTGGCAATAGTAAATTTCAAGTTATTGGGGTGCTTGAGGAAAGGGGCGGAGCTGTTAGTATGATTGACTTTGATAATACAGTATTTTTGCCAATCAAAACCTTACACAAAAAGATTTTGGGTATTGATTATGCAATGTATTTAATGCATCAATTAAAAGATGCTTCAATAGCTAGTGAGACAGCCGAAGAGATTAAATTATTAATGAGAGAGCGACATGATATTGATGATTCCAAGGATGATGATTTTAAGGTCACTACCATGGACGAGCTAATGGACACCTTAAATGTAGTTACTGGCGCAATAACTTGGTTACTGCTAGCTATTGTTTTAATCTCCTTGATTGTTGGCGGTGTTGGTATTATGAATATTATGTATGTTACCGTATCAGAACGCACTCCAGAAATTGGTTTAAGAAAAGCGCTAGGGGCAACTTATCATGATATAGTCAGTCAATTTTTAATTGAATCAGTTTTAATTACTTTTTGGGGAGCAATTATTGGTATTGTTTTGGGGATAGTTGTTGCTTGGCTAATGAGCTTGCTAGCCAATCATTTTGGTATTGTTTGGAATTTTTCAATGCCTTGGTCTGGTATTTTAACAGCTTTGATTTTTTCTTTAGCTTCTGGATTACTCTTTGGTTTAAGCCCAGCCAAGAAGGCCGCTAAACTAGATCCAGTTGAGGCTCTGCGGACTGAATAGGTTTGACAAGTTAATATATTTAGGTTTAATATCTTAACTAAAATAGTTCTTTTTAAATAACTAGGAGGAGAAAATGGATTGGGAAATTGATGAAGATGGTTTTTCTTGTTTAAGAATTCAAAAAATTAACATCGGTGTGGTTCAGTATCTTAATTATCTCACCAAGGTAAAGAAAAAAAAGATTGGTGAGATTGCTGGTGAAATAATTAGGAACTACAGTGGTTCCTTTTTTCAGAATTATTTTTTGAAAAAAGATATCGAAATTGAATTAGTTGTTTTCCCGAAAAAAAATAAAAACAGCAAAGTGTTAACTTTTGAAGAAATTGTTAGAGAGGCTAAAAAAAGGGGGTATAAACAAACTTTTCCAGAAGTTGCTCTTATTTTGGGAGCTGAATTAAACCAAGCAGATATCCAGAAAACTGGCTGTTCAAATTTGATTGTAGTCCATAATTATTTTAGAACCGAGGATGGATTATTAAATCTACTTGGTACTAATGGGTCGAAAGTATCAGCCGAGTTGGCTGATGCAAAAAATGAAAATTATCCTAGGAAATGGTCGATGACGACCGGGTTTGTTTTCCAAAAATAAAAATTTTAGACTTAGGCAAATGCCTAGGTCTTTTTTATATTAGAGGATGTCACTACAGATAACTTTTAAGAGTAATAAAACCAAAGCCAGCAAAAATTAAAAAGATTACGGTTAAAGTAATTTTTCTAATAATTGTTGGCTGGGTTGGTTTTGGTAGGGTTTGCCAATTGTTCCAGTTAACTAAACCAATATGGACAAACATGGCGAGAGCGTTGATAATAGCTCCAGCAACAATCAATTGTTTTGGCTCGTAAAAATTGAGAAGAAATAAAATTATACCAAAAGCGATTTGTCCCCAAAGAAAAAGATAATATATTTTAGAAAGATTAAGTGGACTCTGAGGGTGTTTTTTTAATTTAATTAAAGCGGCATTTTCAGACATGATTCGTGAAGTGGAATCAAGTACGCCTAGCTGGGTTTGAGCTAACATAAGCCCCAAGAGGATTAAGAAAATTAAACCAATGGTTGGGCTCAAGATATTTCCAATCAATTGGCTTTCGGCAAAAACAAAACCGATGCCCGATTGATAATTTCCTTCAAAGGCAGTGCTATAAGAGAGAACCATTAAAAGTGACATGGATAAAAAGCCAAGGAACCAGAAAATTATTAAATGCTCTAAGCTAATTCGTTTCCACCATTTCTGAAAATTATTTAAATTGGTTTTAGTCAATTTAAAATCAGTGCCGTCTAGTTTAATGGATTCAGTTTTATTAGACCTAAAAAGTCCGCCTAGTTTTTGGGCGTATAGCCCCATACCGTATCCTTTGTCTTTAATATAAATTGATTGTGAGAGGTTGAGGTTACCACCAGCGCCAGCATAAGCAAAGGCAGCTAGAAAGGTGGCTAGGCTAATGCCTTGAGGTAACCATTGATAATCATGGCCCTTGCCCAAGATTCCTTGAAAGAGATCTAGCCAATCAGTTTGTTTAGCTAGTATGGCGGCCAGAATTAAAAGACACGGTATACCCACTAGGAGTATTGTTTTAGTTATTTTTTCTAAGGTTTTATAAAGGCTTTGGCTTAAAGTTAAAATTAAGCCAATTATTAACAATATAGTAATAGCTAGCCAACGAAAATCAGTAATACCAAAAATATGTCCAAATATTTGAGCGCTGGCAGCGGCAATACCGGGTAAAGCCCAGCCTAGAAAAGTTGAAGCTATAAACCAGAAAGCTGTCCATGGCCAGCGGCGGGCTAGTCCGCTAAAAACGCTTTCACCTTTAACTAGGGCGTAGCGTTCAATTTCCATATTGATGAAGTATTGGCAAGTCAGCCCAAGAAGCGCGCCCCAGACTAGACCAAGGCCGTAATTGGCTGATAAATAAGGCCAAAGGATAACTTCGCCAGAGCCAAGACCAAGAGCCAAGATAACAAAGCTTGGTCCAAGCATTTTTAAAAAAGAGGTGGGTTGCGGAAAAGGTTTAGTCGTCATACAATAAGATTGTAGCAAAAAATATTTAGCTTCACAAACAAAAAGATATGCCAGAACCACTAGCTAGCGCTTTAAGACCCAATACTTTAGAGGAATTTGTTGGACAAGAAAAAATTATCGGTCCAAAATCTTTTTTGCGTCAAGCAATTGATAAAAAGCATTTGCCATCGCTTTTGTTTTGGGGGCCACCTGGCTGTGGCAAAACTACACTAGCAAAAATTATTGCCAGTGTTTTAGAAGCGGAATTTTTTTCGTTATCAGCAGTTACTAGTGGTATTAAAGAACTACGACAAGTAATTGATCGAGCCAGAGGTAACCAAATTGCTGGACAAGGGACTATTTTATTAGTTGATGAAATTCATCGTTGGAATAGGGGGCAGCAGGACGCACTACTGCCTTATGTTGAAGATGGAACAGTTATTTTAATTGGCGCTACTACTGAAAATCCTAGTTTTTCAGTTAATGCGGCGTTGTTATCGCGTTGTCAGGTAGTTGTTTTTCGTCCATTAGAAAATCAAGATATTGTTTCTCTCTTAGAAAAAGCCTTAAAAGACGAGAGTCGAGGACTTGGGAAAAAGAAAATTAAGATGGATCAATTGGCTATAGAAAGAATAGCCCAACTAGCTGATGGTGATGCTAGGCTCGCTTTAAATATTTTAGAGGCAGCTGGCCGAACTAATACCACTATTAATGTCGAGACGATTAACAAAATCAGCAGTCAAATAGTCTTTAGTTATAATCAGGCCGGTGATGAGCGTTATCATTTAATCTCGGCTCTTCATAAAAGTTTACGAGGCAATGATGCCAATGCAGCTGTTTATTGGCTAGTGAGAATGCTAGAGGCTGGTGAAGATCCACTATATATTTCAAGGCGTTTGGTTCGTTTTGCTAGTGAAGATATTGGTTTAGCCAATAACACTGCTTTACTCTTAGCTACCAGTTGTTTTGATGCCTGCAAACAAATTGGTCTACCTGAGTGTAAGGTTATTTTAACCCAAACAGTAATTTATTTAGCTAAATCAACCAAAAGTATTGTTGCCTATAAAGCTTATCAGCGAGCAGTGGCTGATTTGGAACAATATGGGGCCTTGCCAGTTCCGCTACATTTGCTTAATGCTAGCACGAAGTTAGCCAAAGATTTAGGCTATGGGCAGGGCTATAAATATACCCCAGAGGAGGATAGTTCAAAACAGACCTATTGGCCAGATAAAATGAAAGCTAGAGATTATTTGAGCTAACGGGTGTCGCGAATAGCTAATACCGGTATTAGGCCTAAAGTTAAGCCACCAAGTAGAACGATAAAAACAGCTGGTAAAGAGAAGAAAGCCAACACAGTAAAGGCGGCTAGCGAAGCAATTAACCAACCTAGCGGTTTATTTTGACGATAAAGATTGATGATTGCCATATCGCGGCCATCAATTTTTTTATAGAAATAAGTTTCTTGCATACTTTCCGAGAGAGCTGCCCCGATGCGGCTAAGAAACAGTAGAGCTCCCCAAACAAAAGGATTATGACTGTCAGTCAAAATGATGCCGACAACTGAAGCTATCATAATGAGATTGCCGACTATTAACATTTCTTTTTCGCCAAGAAAACGATCAGCGAGTAGGCCGGCTGGTATCTGGATTAAAACAAAAGGCAAGAGCATGATGGTAAAGATGATGCTTAGGGTGCCCCAGCTCAAGCCAATGCTTTGGTTGAGATAGATGGGCATATAAATGCTCATCAAGCTATAAAAAAATTGTAAAGCCAGTGATGATATAAATACCCCCCGACGGTCTCTATTGCTAAATAATTTGCCAACCGCTGAACCAAGGTCGAGAGGTTTGTAATGATTTTTAGCGTCTACAAAATGTCGTCGCTTTATAACCAATAAAAATAGGGCTGGGAGCATGATTAACCCACTGGCATAGTAGATTTTTGAGTAATTATTATCACTACCAACTAGGTAACCCATGATCAAGGGGGACATTAGCCAAGCTATATTCATGGCGGTTAGATATTTGGTGCGAATTCTGCCAGTCGAGCCATCATCAGAAATGTTTTCTAAAAGTATATCCATGTTGACCAATAGGAAAACAAAAGAAAGATAACGGACAATAAAGGCTGCTAAAATTAACCAAGTAGCGCTTTCGGAAGAGAGAATAAAACTAGTAGTAATCGCCAAGAAATAAGTAACAATAGCTAAGCGGTAAGTTGAATAGCGGCGAATAAGCTTGGGGTAAGAAAGCGAAGCTAAAATAGTGACAATGGTAACTAGCGATAAAAAAAGTCCGATATATTTCAAGGGGACAAAGAGATTCAAAAAAGAAGATTGAACATAACCAGCAATTGCTTCAGTTAAAGCGATGATGAAAGCGAGTAAGTAGATAAGCTGAAAAGTTGATTTGGTTTTTTGCATAAAAAATCTATTTTGTTGAAGCATTTTCATTATATAGAAAATTGCTGAGAAAGCCAAATTTGTGCTATAATGATAATATAAAATTAAAGATAAAATATGTTTAAAGATTACAGCCAAATCAATTATCCAGCCGATGTTCCCAAGTATCGTCGATCACTTTTTCGTAACAACTGGCAACTTTTGACCAAGAAGACAGGTAGATTACTTTTGTTGGCTGGTGATCAAAGAATTGAACACTTAAACGATGATTTTTTCGGACCGGAAATTGATGCTAGCGATAACAATCCAGAACATTTATTACAAATAGCTAAGGCTTCAAATATCGGGGCAATAGCGGTTCATTATGGCTTAGCTAGTCGTTATGGTGAAACTTATCGCCGTATCAATTATGTTATCAAACTAAATGGTAAGACTAATTTAGTTCCAGGTGATCCAGACAGCCGTTTGCTGGCTACGGTTGACCAGTCAATTGAGCTTTCCAAGCAAGCTGGTTTTAGATTGGTCGGTGTAGGCTATACTATTTATCTTGGTAGTCAGTATGAAGGTCGGATGCTTAGTGAAGCAGCCGAGGTAATTAGGCAAGCCCATGACAATGGTTTACTGGCAATCCTTTGGGTATACCCCAAGGGGGTTAATGTAAAGGCAGAAGAAAGTGCAGAAACGATTGCTGGTGCGACTGGAGTAGCGGTAAGCCTTGGAGCTGACTTTGTTAAAGTTAAATTACCAAAACCACTTAATACTAAAAATATTGAGAGGATTGTTGGGGCGGCTGGACTGACTAGAGTTATCTTTGCTGGTGGGTCAAGCTACTCAACTGACAAATTGCTTAAAGATACCGAGTGTCAATTGAAAGCTGGTGGAGCAGGCTTGGCGATTGGTCGCAATGCTCATCAAAAATCATTAGTCGAAGCAACGAAATTAATGAAAAAGCTAGCCGAAATGATTTATGAAGAAAAATTGGTAAAAAGAGTATTAGTAAGTAAGAAAAAGAAATAGTCATTTATTTATTTAATGATACGCCTATGAAAACCAACATTAAAGCTAACAATTTTGAGCTGACAGCTGCTCTGACTGACTATGTTGATAAAAAAATGTCGATGCTGGATAAATATTTGGGCGATATCCAGGTTACCGCTTGTGATGTTGAAGTTGAATTAATGAGCCGTCATCATTCTAAAGGTGATATTTTCAGAGCTGAAATTAATTTAGAATTGCCAGGTGAATTGCTTCGAGTTGAAAAGACTGAAGAAGATCTATATAAGGCAATTGAAAAGGTTAAAGATCACATGGCGCAAATGATTGTTAAATATAAAGAGAAAAGGCAGGGTCGATAATTTGATTCTATCAAAAAACGCAAGG
>DAOQAO010000022.1:0-8504 GCA_035354095.1 bacterium
TTAGCTCTAACTGCTACTGCTACCCCAGAAGTTCGCCAAGACATCATCAAGCAGCTGGACATGAAAGATCCAGTAGAATTAATTACTGGTTTTGCTAGAGAAAATCTACATTTTGGCATTATTAGTACTCCTGATGGCAACAAGAAAAATCTGGTCCTAGACACTATTGAAAAAGCACCAGAAGCTAGCGGTATTATTTATACTAGTACTAGACATCGAGCCGATGAACTAGCCGAGTTTATCAATCGCTACGGTGCCTCAGCCGTTGTCTATCATGCTGGACTGACTCCAGAAGAAAGACAGCGCCTGCAAAATAGATTTATGACTGGCCAAGCCAATATTATTGTAGCTACTAATGCTTTTGGCATGGGAATTGATAAAGCCGATCTGCGCTTTGTCATCCACTATGATATGCCAGGAACAATTGAAGCCTATTACCAAGAAGCTGGCCGCGCTGGACGAGACGGCCAACCTAGCTTGTGTCTGCTACTCCATAGCCCCAGAGATCGTTATCTTCAAGAATTTTTTATTGAAGGCGACAACCCCTCAATTGATTTGATTTTAGATATTTATGACTTTTTGACCAGTCATAGTGATGACCACATCCTTTTAACCTATAACGGCATTAAAGAAAAATTAAGCTTAGATGTACCTGATCTAGCCATTGGCACAGCCATAAAAGTTTTAGAAAAAGAAGGCTACTTAGCTAAAAGCTATGAAAAAACCAGCCAAGCTAGTTTAAAACTACTTTCACCAACTACAACTTTACTTGATGGTCAAAACGCCTTAGGCAGCCGTGCTAAAAAATCAATTGAGATTTGGAATAATCTTTATGAAAACTACGCGGACAAACTAAAAAATGGCCTGGCCATCAATTTAGAAAATCTAGCTCTAGAACTTCACTCAGCCAAAGACTCACTAACTCGCTTGCTGAAAAAACTGCAAGAGAAAGAGTTGCTTTCCTATGAACCACCCTTTAAAGGTACTGAAATAACCATTCTCAAACGCTGCGACCGTAGTGAAGTTGAATTAGACCGAAAGGCTCTCCGAGAAAAAATGAAGTTTGCCAAAAACAAACTCGATCAGATGGAGGATTATGTTTATCATCAAGGCTGCCGCCAAGAATATATTTTAAACTATTTTGGTGAAACTGATGCGCCAGAATGCGGCCACTGCGATTGGTGCCTAAAACGGCATAGCAATTTAAGACCAGACAAAAAAGATAGATCAGTCAAACGGTCGGGATCTTTTAATAATTACCAGAAACCAGTTACTAAAAGTAAAAATTATAATCAACACGGCGTTACTCTAGAAACTAAGCTAACTCAGCTGACAACTTTAGAATCCTATCAATCAGGCTTAACTATTGCCGAGATTGCCAAAGAACGCGAACTGCCAGAAGATACTATTATCGAACATCTTTGTTATTTAGTGGAAAAAAATCTACTCAAAGATGTCAGTCGTTTAGTTGATGACAATACTATTGCCATGGTGAGTGATTTGCTAGAACAAAATCCTAACTTTAGTGGTGGCCAGCTGACTGCCCTCAAAGAACAATTACCAAGTTATATTGATATAACCGAATTAAAAATAGCCATCTCATTTCTCAAGGCCAATAAAAAAAGACGATGAACACCGGTCGAGCTCAAAAATTAAAAGAGCTAGTTAAAACTAACTATCAAACAATTGCTGATAGCTTTGCTTCAACTAGACAACAGCCTTTCTGGCCTGAACTAAGAAAATTATTAAAAGATGTCCCCCTATCAGGCGATCTTCTAGATATTGGCTGCGGTAACGGACGACTACTGGACGAATTAAAAAACCGACAACTAGCTAGCTATACTGGTAGTGATTTATCTGACAATCTGCTAACTATTGCTAGACAAAACCATCAGTCTAATGATTTCAACTTTCCAGTTACTTGGTTATCTGGTGATTTGTTGTCCAAACCACAACGACAATACCAAGTGGTTTGCTGTATTGCGGCCTTGCATCATATTCCAAGCCAAAAGCTCCGCAAGCAAGCGGCTAAAAATTTGGCCGACAGTCTAGCCAATGATGGTTATCTAGTTATTAGCGTTTGGGATATTTGGCAGCAAACTAAATATTGGCCCGAGCTACTACTTAGCTTTATTTTGCAAATATTTGGCTGGCTTGACCGAGGCGATATTTTATTTCACTGGAAAAATAATAAATCAGTCGGTTCACTTCGTTATTACCACGCTTTTACTAAAAAAGAATTGCTCTCGCTTTTTCCTGACTTAAAATTGATTGATTTTCGCCATGACCGGCTAAATTATTATTTTGTCTTACAAAAATCTAAAAACTAACTGTTAACAGATTATCCACTAACCAACCGGATTGACCTTTTACTTGATTACCAGAAGTTTGTAATTCTAATTGCTCAGAATAGCTCCGTTTTATATCCCTGGGCATAGCTAATCTAACTGACAGCGAGGTTCTTTGACGACCTGGCTGTTTTTGTAATAGTAGGCTATATTGGCCCTTATTTATTTGATCAACAATATTTTGAGGCAATTTATAAACCAAGGTGGCTTTACCAGTTTTTTTCGGTTCAACTGTAACAATACCACCAAAAACCGCCTGTCCTAATTCTTCAGTGCTAGTCGCTACCTCTCTAAAACCGACTTGTTTGACTAGCTGACTGCCTTTGGGCGCGTAAACTCTAGCAAAAGTCTTATATCTAGTGGTTCGCCAATCAAATCCGCCATTATGACTATAAGTCAATTTTACTTCAGCTAACCAATCATTACCTGAATGGTAAACATGATAATCAACATGTTTATCAACTACGGCATCAGTTTTATAAGCTCCCAGGTTGGCATCAACTACCCACAAAAAATCACCACTAGTCTGACGAATTTTCCCAGCCCAATTTTGTTGGACTAACCATTGTTCAATAGCCGAATTTTCACTGTAAAGCAAAACATTTTTTCGCTCAAGATTCTTAATCAGCACCTGAGCCACCTCTGTCCAACGGCTAGCCGGTAGAGCTAGCAAACGCTTTTTCAGCTCTTTAATAACATCGTTGATAACTTCTTTACGGTTCCAAGAGCTAACCCCATATTGGTCATAAGACATTTCCACTCGATATTGCAGTAAATCAACAAAATTACTGCGGGTATAGGTTTGGTCTTCAACCGTTATTGGACCAACAATATCTAAAAAATCTTCAACCAACGGCGGTGTAATAGCAATCACGCCATCAATCTTTTCTGCCTCAGAGGTCTTATTGATAACCTTGGTTTGTTCTTGATAAAAATATTTCAGTTGACGGGCAGTTGTTGGAAAATCAGGCGACCAATTGGCATCACGGAAAAACCACTGCTTAACACCTAGATAACGATTGAGCTCATAAGGAACGGCTGGTTTAAAAACATCTTGAGCCGGCATATCCAAATGATAGCTATCATGAGTCTCTAGGTTGGCTACCCGCCCATTTTTTAATTCCAAAAGACCATAATTACCAATAAAACCACCAGTCGGCCGCAGTTCATCGTTATTTTCTAAAACTAGTAAAAATCGACCGTCACCAACCTGATTAGCAATATATGGTGCCAACTGAATCCAAGGTAAATATTCGGCCAATAGTTTCTTGCCACTCTCAACACTAGTTCTAAGCTCAGAAACTGGCTTATTTAATTCAGTTAAACCAGCTGCAAAATCAACCTGAGCCAGACTAGATTCAATTTCATTAATACTAGATAAGGTTTCCAAAATTAGCGGTTGGATAGCTTTCATCTGAGCTACCATTTGAGCGTTTGAGGTTGTGGCCGCCTTAGCTGAAACAGCCGCTGGCAACCAAGTCGATAACTGCCCGCCTTGCCACTCGTCAGCCTGCTTTAAAAAACTGCCAGCTGTTCGGCAAGCTATTTCACTAGACTTAAATAAATTATAGGCGCTATTAGATTGCTGTCTATACCAACCAACCTTTGACCATAAAAAATGATTGGCAATAACATAGCTATTATCACGAGCTTTGGCAAATGACTTTTGAGCTGAAGCAATATCCTGACTAGCAACCGGCCAATTACCTGATTTTATTTCTTGCCAGCCCTGTTCAAATGATCGCCGACCAGCTATAGCCTCGTGGTAGGCAGTTATCCCTAGACTGCCCAATCGCAAAACATCAATAACAATCAGCAAGCAAAAAAATGAAAAAATTAACCAAAACCAAGTACGACGAGAAAACATATTTTCTTTTTAGTTGATTACTTTTTCATTATATAAAAAACCAGACTCTTTTGCGAGAGTCTGGTTTTAAAAGATTGAACAAATTATTCAGCTGGAGCTTCTTCAGTAGGAGTTTCCTCGGCAACAGCAACTTCTTCAACTGGTGTCTCCTCGGCTGGAGTTTCTTCAACAGGAGCTGCTTCTTCAGCAACCGGAGCTTCTTCTTTCGCAGCTGGAGCAACTGGAGCTTCTTTGACTTCTGGAGCAGCTGGAGCAACTTGTTTGCTAATAACTCGAATGATTTCACCTTTAACAATCTTATGGCTGACCAATAAATTGTTGACAGATACAGTCATTTGAGCACCTTGGCTAATCCAGTGATTAATTCTTTCAGCCTTAGCCTGTAATTCTTTAGACTTCGGATTATAAGAACCTAAATTTTCTAAAACACGGCCATATGGATCGCGACCAACTTCAGAAATAATAAAACGATAGATTGGAGCTTTCTTTTTGCCAATGCGGGCAAGCTTGATTTTCAGCATAAACAATGCCTGGTTAAAAATTGACTAAGTAAGTGAGCATTAACGGTAGTCTGATTATAGCTAAGATAAACCCATTTTGTCAAGAGAATATAGTAATACTACTACCGACTTGCTATAATTTAACTATCTTGAAACAAATAACAACAGCCTGGCGTATTAACAAACAATGGAAAGATTTATTGCTGCCAGCGACGAAGAACTAGCCGCTGACCTCAACAATTGCCCAGAAAATCTAGCTATCCTGATCAATCGTTATCAGGCGCCTTTATCGCGCTATATTTTTCGCCTATCTGGTTTAACTAAGGAAGATATCGAGGATATCTTGCAATTGGTCTTTTTTAAACTTTACCGTAACATCAACAACTTTGATCCCGAATTAAAATTTTCTACCTGGCTTTACCGTATTGCCCACAACGAAACTATTAGCCATCATCGGCGGAAAATGTCTAGGCCAAATATTGACTACAATCTTGACGACAACACTTTTAATTCACTGGCCGGATCAGACTGGCAGCAAGTTGCTAATAACGCCATTTGGCGGACACAGCTCAACCAAGCCATCGATAGTCTGCCAGAAAAATATCGCCAAGTTATAATTTTACGCTATTTCGAAGATTTAGATTATCAAACCATTGCTGAAATTATTCAACAACCAGCCGGAACAGTTGCCACTTTTTTAAATCGAGGCAAACAGCAGTTGTTAAAATTTTTAACCAAGAAATATGAATAGGTTAGCTAAAAAATTATTAAAAAAAATCCAAGACCAATCGCTCAAACCAAAACCTCACTGGCTTTTCATCCTAAGAGATGTTCTGATTTGGCTACTTTTATCAATCTGGATAATCTTAGGTAGTCTTGCCAGCGCTATGATTATAGATTATTTGCGCTTTAATGATTGGAGCCTGGCTTGGCAATTTGGTAATTATTTAATAATTCGCTCTTTACCGTTTTTTTGGCTAGCCACGCTAATTGCGGCTATCTTAATTATTCGCCGCTATTTTAGAAGAACCCGCCATGGCTACAGGCATTCGATTGTTAGAATTACAATAGATGGTTTAATTATTAGTTTATTAATCGGTGGCCTGATTGCTTTCTCGGGTTTAGGCAAAAAGATTCATCAAAATCTCTCCCAAAAACCACTTTACTATCAATTAACCTGCCAAGATAAGCTTTGGTACCAGCCAAGTAAAGGATTATTGGCCGGTAAAATTATTACTGTAAACTCCAAAAGCCTACAACTCTCGGCTCCAGATAATTCAGTTTGGTTGGTGACAACCGACACAGCTATTCTTAAACAAGCTAATCTAATCAAATTAGGCCAAACCATCAAATTAAATGGCCAAATTACTGGCGACAAAGTCTTTCAAGCTAAAGAAATTCATAGTTATCAAAATAGCTGTGGCTGTCAAAAATGCAATTGCGGCCAGGCCAATTCTTGTCAAAAACAAAAAATGAAATAAAACTAGCTAGTCAGGCGTATTAATAATTAACAGGATTAATATTAATGCGATATTTATGAACAAAAAACACCTACTTTACAGCGGACTGATGGTTGCTTTTCTGATTGTCAGTGGAGTTGCTTGGGCTTCAATCCAAACCGTTAGTAGTCAAGCTGAAGTTGTTAAAAAATCTGCCTCCAAAGGTTGCGGTTGCGGCTCTGCCAGTTGTGGAATTAAGGCCGAAAGTCAAAATCAAGCCAGTTGTGGTTGCAACAAAGCCCAAAATGGTGAAAAGACCGATTTTGTTGACAACAATTCCGATGGTATCTGCGACCGAGCAGAATAAATTAATCCGATAAACAATTTGGATACAAAAAAACAGGCCCTGCAGCAAGGTCTGTTTTTTATTTGAAAAATTACTTGGTGTTTTTTAAGGCCGCCTCAATCTGAATTTGACCAAAACCATCTTCAGCTGTAAATACCCCAGCTAGCGAGGCAGTTTTACGGGCAATAGCTCGAGCCTGACTAACCGGTATATCAAGCTTCTTAGCAATATAAGCAATCTGACCAGCAATATAGCCATTGGAATAGCTAGACACAAATGATTTTTTATCAAGCGGATTGATAGAAAAAAACTCAACATTATAGCCAGTTTTATTGTGCTTATCACCAGCCCCGGTAATCACAACCGGGGCTGAGGTAACACTGGCATGAAAAACTTTTTGAAAACTATTACTGCCGGCTGGCATAAACATTACAACTTTATTATATTGTTGAGCGATACTGTTATAATAATCAGCATCTTTAATTGACATTACCGCAATTGGATAATTATTGCTTTCGGCATCTTGAAAACAACTATCTGGCAAAGTTGAAGTGGAAATGGTTATCAAGTCTGGAGTTAGATCTTTTTTATAACTATAAAAACCGCGCAAAAAAGACTCTTTAACATTTACTTCATGCTTATCGCCAACGCGGACACCACAAATCCAAACATTTAGACCTGGTGGCTGATTGAGTAATTTTAGCCAATCCGCTTGTGAAGCTGGAAATTTTTGCTGTTTAACGCGGTAAGCCAAAACCATGCGGTAACGCGCCGCTTGATTTAACTTTTGCGTCCCTAAAGTACCATAGCTAATAAAATTAGCAATCGCCTGCTTTTGACTGGCTGTACTATTTTTTAATTCCTTAAACGGATCAACAAAAGTTTTAATAACCGAATTTATCTCTGCTGCACTCCTAGTATTTTTACTATGGCTAACAATCACTTGCGCCTTGGTACCACTTTGAAAAATAATTGCTGCTTCTTCCTGATTATTAGCTTTAACGGCTACCGGAAAAAAAACAATTAATAAAAATAAATAGCCAAAAAATAGTTCTTTTTTCATAACTATTTAATTATAGCATTATTTATTTTTACTTAAAACAAAAACAACCCTGGAGGGTTGCTACATCGATGAGCGGGTAACGGGAATCGAACCCGTATCTTCAGCTTGGAAGGCTGACATAAAAGCCATTATACTATACCCGCGGTTGGCCAAAATTCGGCAGTTCACACCTAGACTAAAATAAAACAGCCTGGCAACGCTCCGGTAATTCCAGCCATAGTCGGGATGCCGAGATTCGAACTCGGGATCTCCTGCTCCCAAAGCAGGCGCCTTAAACCAGCTGGGCCACACCCCGTTAAAAAAACGTGCCCCGAGTCAGAATCGAACTGACGACACAAGGATTTTCAGTCCTTTGCTCTACCACTGAGCTACCGAGGCTACTTAGTTGCGGGAGTTGGATTCGAACCAACGACCTCCAGGTTATGGGCCTGGCGAGCTGCCAACTGCTCTATCCCGCGATAATTTTGGTGGTGGGCAATGGAGGAGTTGAACCTCCGACCTCGACATTATCAGTGTCGCGCTCTAACCAACTGAGCTAATTGCCCCTTATTATAAGACCAACTTATGATAACAAAAAAAGATTGACCTAGCAAATGAGACCAATCTTCTTTTTCCGAAAATCTACAAGTCCCATAAACTTGCCTTGATTTCGGCGCTAACAGGCGCTAATTCTTTATGTTTGAAATTACCAATTGCTCAATAATTTCGCCACTATTTGCATAGTGACCGACCAAGTTACTGGTCTATGACCAATAAACTTACTCCCTAGAAAGGAGGTGATCCATCCACAGCTTCCGCTACGGATGCCTTGTTACGACTTCGTCCCTATCATCGATCCCACCTTCCAACGCGGGTGCGCTGTTCGGGTGTTACCGACTCTCTTGACGTGACGGGCGGTGAGTACAAGACCCGAGAACGTATTCAACGCACCGTGGCTGATA
>DAOQAO010000023.1:0-8423 GCA_035354095.1 bacterium
AAATATTCGTGAAGCAATTGCGCGGCCGATTAATCAGATTATCGACAACATTAAAGCTACTTTGGAAGTGACTCCGCCGGAGTTGGTAGCTGATATTTACGAGCGGGGAATTATGCTAACCGGCGGTAGTTCTTTACTATATGGTCTTGATCGAATAATTGCTAGAGCAACTAAAATTGGAGTTCATATTGTTGATGAGCCAATTAGTAGTGTTGTTCGCGGTGCAGCCCATCTTTTGGATGACCAAGAATTGCTAGATAAAGTCGTTGCTCCTAGTTTAGCTGATTTATAATGCCTATGCTGCGGCTGCCTAGTAAAAAATCTTCAGCCTGGCTTTGGCTAATAGTTATTACCCTGGTAATTTTTCATTACTTGGGTTTTTTAAGTAGGCCAGAAAATTTGATCAGCCAATCAATTAAGCCAATTTTTCAATTTGCTAGTAATAATAATCAATCAATTGCTAAATGGGTGGATAGCTGGCAAAACCGTCATATTTGCCAAGATAAATTAGTTCAAGCTGAAGAAAAAAATAAAGAATTAACCATTAAAACAGTTAGTTTAGCTAGTTTGATTGAAGAAAATGAGAATTTACGAAAACTGGTTGATTTTCAAAAAATAAGACAGTTTAAATTAAAGACAGCCAACATTATTTATCGTGGTCAAACTGGTGGGCTACTGGCTCCTAACCAGACTTTGATTATTGATCTTGGGACCAAACAGGGACTAACTTCTGATCTAGCAGTTATTGATCAGCGAGGAAATATTGTTGGCAAAATTGGCCAAGTTAAAGAAGATTCAGCTGAAGTTTTGCTAGTGACTAATAAAGATTGTCGTTTGGCTGCCGGAGTAGCTAGCAGTAGCAAGACTATTGGTCTAGTTCGCGGCAATTTGGGTTTGACGGTTAATCTAGAGATGGTGCCACAAACTGAAACCCTGCAAATTGGGCAAGAAATCGTCACCTCTGGGCTAGAACCATCAATCCCGAGGGATTTACCGATTGGTAAAGTCGAAAGCATTAGTAAGGAAAATAATGACCTTTGGCAAAGTGCTGATTTAAATCCAGCTACTGATCAGAGCGAGCTTGGCTTTGTTAGTGTTATTGTCCCGTAGTATGTTGGTTTTTGGCTTCTTAAATACTCTATGGCTATCGCTAGCAACCTTTTTTCAGCTAACAGTTATTGATCAACTAGCAACTTCTTGGCCAAAACCAAATTTAATCTTAGTTTCGCTAACTATTTGGTTGATTCTTAGAGGTTGGTCTAGAATTAGCTATTGGATTTTGGGGCTAGGTATAGTTTTAGATTGTCTATCTTTTTATAATTTTGGCAGCCAGACATTGGTTTGGCTAGCTTCTCTAGGATTAACCAATTTATTACTGGTTAATTTTTTTACTAATAAATCTTTATACGCCTTTTCTGGCTTAATAATTTCTGCCACCATTTTCCAGACAATTATCTTAGCTATTTTAGGTGATGGACTTAGTAAGATTAATTGGTTAACTGATTTTTTTGGTCAAATAGCAGCCAATTGGCTACTCATGATAGCTTTGTATTATTTGATTAGGTGGTTGGATAATCGGCTCAATCCTTTGTTTTTATCAAGAAACCGACAGTATGGTAAATAATAAAAACAATCCCTTTGAGCAGTCTTTAGGACCAGGTCAAGGACGAAAAAAGATTATGCATTTAACCTCGGCTAATCAGCGTTGGACTGAAGAGGTTTTTTTAGGTCGAGATGATAATACTGAAACAATTAGCCATAATTTTAATATAAATCGAGGGCATATTTTTTCTCGAATATGTTTAGCCTTATTGGTTTTGCTTTTGGGACGATTGATTTGGCTGCAACTTTATCGAGGCGAATATTATTATAATTTGTCTGAAGGCAATCGTTTGAGACTAGAGAGGCTTGAAGCTAAACGAGGAATTATCTATGACAGTCAACACCGTCCACTAGTTCAAAATGTTGCTAACTTTTTAGTTTATGTTAATCCAAGTATCTTGCCAACCAAGGAGGCGGATAAACAAGCCGTCACGGCTAGGCTAGCCGAAGTTTTAGGCGAGGAAACTTGCTCTGAATTAGAAAAAACGCTAGCAACTATAAAGCCTAGATCACTCGAGTATTATCAGCCAATTTTTGTGAGTGATAATTTAACTTACGAGCAGGCTATTCAGTTGACAGTCCAGGCTCACCAATTGCCGGGTGTGGTTTTGACCAATCGCAATAAAAGATCTTATTTATCGGTTAATAATCTTGCTGGAACTAGTACTAAAGATGCTCTAGATAGTTTAAGTTTGATTTTAGGGTATATTGGCAAAATAAATGAAAAAGAATTAGCCAAAAATAAAAGTAATAATTATTTGCCAATTGATTATATCGGAAAAACCGGGCTAGAAGCTTATTATGAACAAGACCTCCGGGGGGTAAACGGGAGCAAGCAGATTGAAATTGATGCTGTTGGAAATGAAAAGAAAATGATTGGCCAACAAAATCCATTAGATGGTCATCACCTAGTTTTAACAATTGATGCTAAAATACAGGCCAATCTTGAACGAGTTGTCAGGGAACATTTAAAAAGAATTAATGGGCGTAAAGCAGTGGCTATAGCAATGAATCCGCAAGACGGCAGCATACTGGCTATGGTCAATCAACCAAGTTTTGATAACAATCAGTTTTCTTCAGGCATTAAACAAGGAGATTATCAAGCTTTGATTAATGATAAAGATAAGCCGATGTTTAATCGAGCAATCAGCGGAGAATATCCGTCTGGTTCAACTGTTAAAGTTGTCATTGCGGCTGGAGCTTTGCAGGAAGGGGTAATCAATGAAAAAACTGGTTTTAATAGTGTTGGCGGACTTAGAATTGGCCAGTGGAGTTTTCCTGATTGGAAAGCTGGTGGCCATGGTTGGACAAATGTTACTAAAGCAATTGCTGAATCAGTTAATACTTTTTTCTATTATATCGGTGGGGGGTATGATAAATTTGTTGGACTCGGTTTGGAAAAGATTGATAAATATTTAAATAGTTTTGGCCTTGGTGCAATTTCAGGCATTGATTTATCTGGTGAAGCAACGGGTCTAGTGCCAACCGCAGCTTGGAAAAAAAATCAAACCGGCGAACAATGGTATATTGGTGATACCTACCATCTGGCTATTGGACAGGGGTATCTGCTAGTTACACCGCTCCAAGTGGCTGATTATACTGCAATTTTTGCTAACGGTGGCAAACTTTATCAGCCGCACTTAGTTAAGGAAATACTTGGTAACGATGAATCAGTCTATCAAACAACAGAAACGAGAGTTATCCGACAAAATATGGTTAGTACTGAAAATATCAAGATAGTCCGTGATGGTATGAGGCAGACAGTTTTAGCTGGTAGTGCTCGCAGTCTTCAAATTTTGCCAGTAGCGGTGGCCGGTAAAACTGGCACAGCTCAGTTTGGTGTTGGCAAAGAAACTCACTCGTGGTTTACTGGTTTTGCGCCGTTTGATAATCCGGAAATGACGCTAACGATATTAGTTGAGGGTGGTGGTGAAAGTACCGACGCCGCTGTGCCAATTGCTAGAGATTTTTGGCAGTGGTATTTTAAAGATAAAGTAAAAATTAATGAAAACCAGCCAGTTGAAAAAAATAATTAAATGGTTTAGTTTAGTAGTTTTAATAACTATCGTCTTGATGTTAATTGGCTGGACGGCAGCTTTTTTTGCTATTCGTTATGGTTGGACTAATGTATCAGGCGAAGCTGATCGTAACGCTAAAGTCTATACTCAAGCTTTGCCAATTGAGCGAATTTTTTTACCTCAAGCTAGTACTAGCTCAATCGGAATACTGGTTGATAATTTAACCACAACTACGGTTTGTCAACTGTTGGTAATCGATCAAGCTGGTTATGATTCATCAGCTAAAGCTTGGCAAACGGTAGTAGTTCAACCCGATTTAGGCTGGCGTTTTTTAACAGCGGCTTCGCTTAGCCAGTGGTTGAGTTATCGCTCCGGCCAAGAGGCAGCAGCGGATGAATCATTAAAAAAGTGTTTGATTAGCTTGCCAGATAAAAATGAGGCTTTAAGTAATTTGAATTCGACAGCTAAAAGAAAGTTATTTACTTGGCAAACTGGGGAAGAGTGGTCAGTAATTGAGAAAGCTTTAATAAAAGATAAGACTGTTATCGAAAAAGCAGCCGAGGCTGCTGGGGTTAAACCTAGAATCTTGGTTTCGGCGGCAATTGTTGAACAACTAAGGCTTTATTATACTCAGCGGGAGTTATTTGAAAAATTTTTTAAGCCATTAAATATTTTAGCTAGTGCTAATAAAATGGCTTGGGGAGTAATGGCAATTAAGGAAAAAACCGCCATAGCTACCGAGGATCATTTAAGAGATAGTAACTCAGCTTTTTACCTTGGGCCAGACAAAGAAACACTACTTGATTTACCAACTGGTAATCAGACAGATATTCGCTATCAGAGACTAACTAACGAAAAAGATCATTATTATTCTTATCTTTACGGTGGCTTATACCTAGCCCAGGTAATTGAGCAATGGTCATCGGCTGGCTATGATATCAGTAGTCGCCCAGAAATATTAGTGACTTTATTTAATATTGGTTTTAATAATTCCAAACCAAAAGATAATCCTCAAGTCGGGGGCTCCAAAATTACTATTGGTGGTAGGGATTATAGTTTTGGCGGGCTAGGTTATGAGTTTTACTATTCTGACGCATTAGTCAAGGAATTTCCGTATTAAAGCTTATCTTCTTGACACCGCTAGGGGGTATGTTATAATGGTTGTTATAAGACTTTATTTAACTTAAAAATAATTTTATGGCAACAGGATTTTTTTCAGGCGCTCGTACACCTGAACAGCGTATCAATATCATTATCGGTCAGCTTAATGCTTTGAAAAAGGCCATTGCTGGTGGTAAAGCTGATTGCTCCTCAGTTATTACTCAGATCAAGGCAACTAAATCAGGGCTAGATGCAGTCATGGAAAAAGTTTTAGAAGAACAACTTGATCGTTGTTTGAAAACTGTTAAAAGCAAACCAGAAGTTAAAAAGATTTTAAATTACGCTTTGAGAAAATAAATTGGTTAAATACTTTGTTTAGTAATTTAAGTTTATACCTATGTCAGAAATTTTAGAATTGACTGCTGATAATTTTAAAGCCGAAGTGCTAGATAGTCAGTTGCCAGTAGTTGTTGATTTTTGGGCTCCATGGTGTGGCACTTGCCGAATGATGGCCCCAATGATAGATAGTTTAGCTAGTGAGCTAGCTAGTCAAATTAAATTTGTTAAAATAAATGCTGATGATTCAGTTAACCAGCAATTAGTTGTTGAATATGGTGTTCAGGGGTTGCCAGCAATTAAACTCTTTAAAGCTGGTCAATTGGTTGGCGAGATGAACGGCATGAGACAACAAGATTCTTTAAAGAGCGATATCTTGGCTAAACTAGCTTAGTATGTCAGAACAAATTTACGACCTGGCCATTGTCGGGTCTGGCCCGGCTGGGCTAACGGCTTCAATTTATGCTAGTCGTTACAAAGTAAATCACATCGTCATTGGTCCGTTACCAGGTGGAACCATGACTGAAGCGCATCGTATTTGTAATTTTCCTAGCGAGATTAGTATTAACGGCTGGGATTTGGCACAAAAAATCGAAGCTAATGCTAAAGGCTTGGGAGCTGAAATGGTTGCCAGCGAAGTGATGTATATCTCTGGTAGTTGCCCTGAGTTCTCGGTAAAATTGGCCAATGGCCAAATAATTAAGGCTAAAACAGTACTTTTAACTATGGGAACTAAGCGTCGTCATTTGGGCGATGAAAAAGAGCAAGTACTATTAGGTAAAGGGCTAGCTTATTGTGCTACCTGTGATGGTCCATTTTTTAAAGATAAAATCGTTGGTGTTTTAGGCGGTGGCAATAGTGCGGCTACAGCGGTTCTTTATTTAGCTGACATTGCTAAAGAAGTTCACTGGATTTATACTGGCGCCGTACCTGGATCAGCTGAACCGAGCTGGTTAGAGGAAATAAATAAAAGAGATAATATCAAGCAACAAGCTAGTAGTCGAGTCAAAAAATTGCTGGGGGAAGATAAACTGACTGGTGTTGAGCTTGAACAGTTAGGCCAAGCAGTAGATTTGAATTTAGACGGTCTATTTATTGAAATTGGTAGTGATCCAGCTACCGGTATTTTTCAAGCCATGAATGGTCAGACAGATGATCGAGGTTATATCATAGTTGATGGTCAACAAACTACTAGTTTGCCCGGAGTTTGGGCAGCTGGGGATATTACGAATGCCTCTAATGGATTAAGACAAATTATTACTGCCTGTAGCGAGGGGGCAATCGCGGCGGATAGTATTTTTAAATTTCTTCAAAAAAATTAAAATTAGGTTGCCATTAAATAGTTGAAACACTGTCTCGATATCCGAGGCGGTGTTTTACTATTGACAAAATTTTAAAACTATGTTAGATTAATGAGTCAATAATTAAAACAAAAAAGCAAATAAAAATGACTTATTCTTTTTGGCAGACAATTAAAGAAAAACAAGCAATCATCTGGTGGTGGTTAGTTGGTACTTTAGCGGCAGTAACTTTGTTTTGTTTTTTACAACCGCTTAGATATTCAGCCGAAAGCCAGGTTTTAGTTGTGCCAGATTATCAGCAATCAGCTGATCCATATCAAATTTCTAAAACTAATGAATATTTGAGTTCATTACTGGCTCAGGTGACTTATTCTAGCTCATTTTTTGAAGCTACTGTTAAGCCTGACTATCAGATTGATAGTGCTTATTTCGGCAATACTTCTAAAAAGCGGATGAACAAATGGCAAAAAACCATTGAAGTAAAGGCTCTAGATGATTCTGGGATTATTAGTGTCAAAGCTTATCATTCTGACAAACAGCAAGCCGAAAATTTGGTTCGAGCGATTAATTATAATTTGATTACTAAAAATAATTTTTATCACGGTCTTGGTGACAAGGTAGTTCTTAAGGTAATTGATGAACCATTGGTTTCGCTTTGGCCAGCTAAGCCAAACTTACCAATAAACTTTGCTTTAGCTGTAATTGCTGGTCTTTTGATTGGTCTAACGCATATTTATTTAATTAGTGAATCTGAAGAAAGTGTCGTTCTTGATGAAACAGTTATTAATTGGCCTAGTTCAGAAGCAATTGAAGATTATGTTACTGAACCAGAAAATCCAACTGAGACAGCTGAGCCAGTTGAAATAGCTGAAGTAATGGAGCAAGTTGAAAATAGTTTTGTACCGCAAAGTCTAGCTACTGAATCAGTTTTGGATGGCCAAGATATTACAGAAAATCTGTCTCGCGGTGGTAATATTGATAATATATTTCGTTAATTGAGTTTTTTAGTTGGTCAGCTCGTTTGGCCAACTAAGGAACCGCAATTAGCGGTGGACTTTAAAAATTAAATAAAAATTATGCCCCATGGGGGCAAGGGAGGAAAAACATGAAGAAGGTTTTCTTGCTTCTCGTTGCCGTTATGTTGACTTCATTGTTACTTGGGGCAACTTATACGGTAAAAGCTGGGGATACTTTAGCTAGTATCGCCGCAGCTAATGGTCTAACTGTAGCACAACTGGCTCAGATCAATGGAATTGAGCCTCCATACATAGTATGGGTTGGTCTTGGTCTAGAGTTAGCTGGGGCAACTCAACAAAATTCAGTCCAACAGACTGGTCAGAACGCAGATAATAATTTATTACTGCCAGGCGGTATGGCTAATCAAAACACTACCCAGGGGACAAGCCAGTCGACTGTAAATTGGTTTCATCTTAATAAGATGGCCAATGTGTCAGCTGGCGCTGGCTGGTTTTGGAACGATAATGGCGGTGGAGAATTCCGTTACGGTAATTTTACCTGGAGACCAATCTCTTGTGGTAAAATGAATACAGGAATTTTTGCCGAATTTGGCAATGATTTTTGTGGTTACGGAGAGTTCCATCAGTCTGGTCAGACTGCAAAAATAGGTCTAGCGCCAGAACTTTGTTTTGGCGGGAAGTGGTTTAATTACTGGGGACTCAAGGGTCTCTATGGGTTTAACCGAGTTGAGGGCCGTAGCGGCGTTAACTGGAGTAAGACTCAGGAGAACAAATTATGGGTAGCCGATCTTTGGATCGACGCCTATAACAATGGGGCTCGTAAGTGGTTAAACAAAACCGCTTTATCGGCTACTTACACCGGACAATTTAAGTCCGAGGCAATGGCTGATAATTTTGGGGTTCTGGAAGAAGTCGCACCTTATTCCCCGAGACAGACGAACCTCTACTTGGAGCAATGGTTTTACAAAGTGGTATCGTTTGGACTGTTTGCCCGTGGTGGCTATCGTCATATTCATGGCGAAGTTCGCGGACAAGACCGTGGTTTTGAAGAAGTTGGTCTTCAATTTCATAAGCTAAAATTTCTTTAT
>DAOQAO010000024.1:0-8196 GCA_035354095.1 bacterium
TTTTATTTGGTGACTAGTTCATAACTACTAAGGAGACGGGCTAAAGAACGAACCAACTATCTTTACAAGGCCCGTCTCCACCTTCATTGCTCTTTCCAACTGTTTCTTATTGTTTTCTAAAATTCATTTCAACCCTCTCAAACCAAAAGAGTCTCACAGCGAGACTCTTTTTTCTATTTGCGCTTGGCGCGAGATCTTTCAATTTCAGTTAAATATTGTTTTCTTAGACGAATGTTTTTGGGTGTGACTTCCAAGTATTCATCATCATTCATAATGCTTAAGGCAATTTCTAGGTTGAGCTCTAGCGGCGGAGTTAGCAAAATAGCATCATCAGCTCCAGAAGATCGCATATTGGTTAATTGTTTCCCCTTGATTGGGTTAACTACCAAATCGTTACCTTTGGAAACATTACCGATAACCATGCCCTCATAAACTTCAACATTTGGTCCAATATAGAGAACGCCCCGATCTTGTAGATTCCATAGAGAAAAAGCTAAAGCTTTACCAGTGAGCATGGAAATCATGGAACCAACCTGACGACTATCAATATCACCAACATAAGGTTTAAAGCCTAGAACATGGCTACATAGTATGCCTTCGCCACGAGTATCAACAACAAACTCAGTTCGATAGCCTAAAAGACCACGAGTTGGAATTTCAAAACTAAGACGAGTCTGGCCGTTGTGTTGCTTTAATCCAGTCATTTGTCCACGGCGACGAGAGATTTTTTCAATTACGATGCCAGAAAAACTATCAGGTAAATCAATAGTTAGTTCTTCAAATGGTTCCATTTTTTGGCCATCAATTTCTTTGATAATTACATGTGGTTGCGAGACTTGTAGCTCATAGCCTTCACGACGCAAATTTTCTAGTAAAATAGCAATATGAAGCTCACCACGACCAGCCACTTTAAAACAAGCAGCATCACTAAAATCAACCTTGAGCCCGACATTGGTTTCCAATTCTTTCTCCAAGCGTTCTCTAATCTGGCGACTAGTAACATATTTACCTTCACGACCAGCAAAAGGAGAATTATTAACCAAGAAATTTAAAGTAATCGTTGGTTCATCAACATGAATAGCTGGTAGAGCTGGCTGATCGGCGCTAGCGGCAATTGTTTCGCCAATATAAATATCTGAAAGTCCTGCAACTAAAACAATATCACCAGCTACAGCCTCAGTAACCTCTTTACTTTGCAAACCCTGATAGGTAAAAAGCTTAGTAATTTTAGAACGGCGTTGCTTACCTTCTAGATTGGTAATAACTACTTCTTGGGCAGCCTTAATAGAACCATCATAAATACGACAGACAGCGCAGCGGCCAAGATAATTATCATAAGATAAATTGAAAGGCTGAGCAGCTAATGGCTGTTGGACTTGTTCTTCGGTTGAAGCTGGAGCAACATGTTCTAGGATGACATCAAGCAGAGCATTGAGGTTGTTGGTGACTTTTTCTAAATCAAGAGAAGCCCAACCCTGTTTGCTAGAAGCATAAACGATTGGAAAATCAAGCTGTTCATCATTAGCGCCAAGATCAAAAAAGAGCTCATAAACAGCGTCTACGACCTGCTTTGGTTGAGCAGCTGGCTTATCGACTTTATTAATAACAACAATTGGTTTAAGGCCCAATTCTAAAGATTTCTTTAAAACAAACTTAGTTTGTGGCATTGGTCCTTCTTGGGCGTCAACTAAAAGCAAGACGCAATCAATCGATCGCAAAATACGCTCAACTTCAGAACTAAAATCAGCATGACCCGGGGTGTCAACAATATTAATTTTAGTATCTTTATAGAAAATTGAAGTATTTTTAGAATAAATGGTAATGCCTCGTTCTTTTTCCAAAGAATTGCTATCCATACTGATATCATTATCAGCTAGGCCAGCCTGACGCATTAAGTTGTCGGTTAAAGTGGTTTTGCCATGATCAACATGAGCAATAATAGCAATATTGCGAATTTCCATAAGAGTAAGGGTAAAAAAATACGCCCTGGCGGCGTAATCCCGAGTAGTTAAAGGTATTTTTAATATAATGGTTTTTTGATAATTCGTCAAGACTGTTCAATTATCCGAAGCACTATGTTATTATATAAAAGATATTTAATATTTTACTCTATGCTCAAGCGTTTAATTATTCTTGGTAGTTTGTTTGTTTTGATAACTGGTTTTTCTTTTTACGCCCTGGCTACCCATGATCAACATAGTCAGCCGCTAAAAGGACAAGATAACCAAAATCCAGCCTTAATTCTCTATTACGGCGAAACCTGTCCTCATTGTAAAATTGTTGAAAAATATATTGCCGATAATAAAATTGATCAAAAACTAGCTATTGCTCAAAAGGAAGTTTATAATAATACTGCTAATTCTCAAGAATTATTAACTAGAGCCAAAAGCTGCCAACTGGATACTGCAACTGTTGGTGTACCATTCTTGTGGACTGGATCTGATTGTTTGATTGGCGATCAGCCGATTATTGATTTTTTGAATAAACAAATCAAATAGTTTATGAATAAAAAGATTACTCTAGCTTCAGTTTTTGCTTTGCTAGCGGCTTTGATTGCTAAACCAGCCGCAGCTATCTGTCCAATTTGCACCATAGCCGTAGCTTCAGGGGTTGGTTTTTCTCGCTACCTAGGTATTGATGACACTATTTCTGGACTATGGATTGGCGGATTAATCGTTTCGATGATTGCTTGGACAATTAACTGGTTTGATAAGAAAAAGTTTAACTTTCGTGGCCGCGACATCTTAACAATTATTGCTTATATTGCCTTAATTGTTGTGCCACTTTATTTTTATGGGATGCTAGACAATAGTGCTAGCTGCGTTTGCGGAATCAATCGCTTACTTCTTGGTATGACTAATGGCGCTATTGGTTTTTGGTTTGGTGCTGATCTTTATGTTTATTTAAAAGCTAAAAACAATGGTCACGCTCACTTCCCTTTTGAAAAAGTTGTCTTACCAATCTCCCCGCTTTTGATTTTAAGTATTATTTTCTATTTTTTAACTAAATAGTATATGGAAGAGCCAAAATTTAAAGATCTTAATGAGTTTATTGCCAAGATTGATGAGATGAAAAAGCAAGAGAAGATGGATTTGTCTTCAGATCAGGATTTGACAATTGCGATTATGAATTTGGTTGGTATCGAAGAGCATTTCTTTTTTTCTGGCGCTAAAACTGGTAAAACTGAATATTATGATCTGATTAACGAGGTTAGAGAAATGCGTAAAAGCCTGCTCAAAGAAATCATCAAAGACTACGAAGGTGAAGTTTGGTGTATTTCTAAGCATTTACTAGCTGCCAGCTATCGCTTAATGGAAGTTGGCACCAAACAACTATCCGCCGGCAAAAAAGAAGCAGCTTATGGTTTTTTTAATAAAGCCTACGAACTCTATTCTTTATTTTGGGGCCTTAATATGAAATTAATTAGTACTGACAATATCAAAAAAATTGACGATGACGCTATCAATAAACACGATGAAACTAAAAAAAGCTTAGCTGGTAAACTAGGCGATATGGTCAAAAAAGCAATTGATTGTTGTATTGAATAAATTTCGATTTTAAATAAAAACAGCCCTTAACAAAAAGAGCTGTTTTTTTATTCTAAAATCTATTATTTGACTTCGTAAACTAGAGTAACTTCAACCTTGACTTCATTTTGACCAGATTGAATGGTTGGAGTAGCTAAACCACCAGCGGCTTGATCGGCTACCTCTAGAGTCATTTTAGCATTGGAATAGCGAGCTATTTCTGAGGCGCTAACAGTATTTTCGTAAACACTCTTAATATCGCCTAATTTCATGCCTGATTGCTTGGCAATTAATTCAGCTTTTTCTTTAGCTTTTTCAATCGCCATTTCTCTAGCCTGGTTTTTTAATTCATACTCATCATCAATGGTGAAATCAACATTACCAACTTGGTTAGCCCCTTGTTCAGTAGTGCGGGCAATTACATCACCAATTTTATCGAGGTCACGAACTTTTAAAGTTAAATTTTGGTAGACTTCATAACCTACTAACTCTTGTCCTCTAGCTTCAGTCCATTTATAGCTAGGATTTAAATTGTAATCACTAGTCTTGATATCTTTATCTTCGATACCTAGCTTCCTTAAAGCTTTGATGATTTCGTTCATCTTGGTAGTTGCTTCAGTAGTCGCTTCGGCGGCAGTTTTTTTGACACCGCTTCTAAAACCAACTTGAATGTTGGCAATATCGGCCTTGGCATAAACTGTACCCGAGCCAACAACTGAAAAGCGATCTTGGTTGTTTTGGCGATTAGTTGTCCAAAGAGACATTATAACAATGCCCGAGACAGCCAGAATGCCAATGATGGCTAAAAAAAGAGTTCCTTTTTTCATAGAAAAATTTAAATTTGTTATACAAGTTATAACGAAAGTATAACATAAAAGTAACAAACAAAAAACGCCTCCTGATTTAGGAAGCGTTTTTATTAGTACGATAGCTAGGTCGACGGCTAGTCCATTTACTGGAGCGACCAGCTTGGCCAGAGCGATTGCCTTGGCTAGGTCGACCACTACGATTTGACTGAGGGCGACGATGGCGATTAGCCTGATAATTTCGCTCGGTTCTTTCGACGGAATCATTAGTTGAAACAGTCTTTGATCTCGCAAAATCAGTTTTTTTAATAGTCTTGTTAATCAAGCGCTCGATAGCATAAACCATTCGCTGCTCGGCTAGAGTAGCTAAACTAATTGCCTTGCCAGATTTGCCAGCTCTAGCGGTTCGACCAATGCGGTGAACATAATCATCGCGACTATCTGGTAAATTATAATTAACTACTAATTCAATACCATTAATATCTAGGCCACGAGCTGCTACATCGGTAGCGACCAAAATTCTTTCCCGACCTGACTTGAAATCATCTAAAGCTCGACGACGACGGTTGAGAGTTAGGTTGGAGTGAATTTCAATCGCCTTGTGGCCGCTAGTCACTAATTTTTGAGTGAGCAGTTTGACACCATGCTTAGTCCGTACAAAAACTAGAACTGAGCCATTATACTGTTGAAGAATTTTTTGCAAATAATCCAATCGTTCTTCATTTTTAATAATAAAAATTTCTTGATCAACCAAGGCAGCAGTAGTTCCTGGTGGGGCAGTTTCAATACTGATCGGGGTTTGTAGATATTTAGTTGCCATACTAACAATTTCGGCTGGCATAGTAGCTGAAAAAAGCATTGTCTGGCGATTCTTAGGAGCAGCTTCAAGTATTTCTTTAATTTGAGGTGCAAAACCCATATCCAGCATCATGTCAGCTTCATCTAAAATCAAAGTGTTAATACCACTAATTTTAAAAGTTCGCCGTTTCATATGATCAATTAAGCGACCAGGCGTAGCCACAATAATACTAGGATTACGGCGTAGTTGAAAAAGTTGTTTATCAAAGATCTCGCCACCAATTAAAACAGCCACCTTGATATTCAAGCTTTGGCCCACTTTCCTTAAACTTTCACCAACTTGTAAAGCTAATTCACGAGTTGGGGTAATAATCAAGGTTTGTTGATTGGTTTTTAAAATCTTTTCAATGGCTGGAATACCAAAAGCTAAGGTTTTGCCAGTACCAGTTTGGGCAATACCAATCACATCTTGACCAGCTAGAGCAGCTGGAATAGCTTTTTGTTGAATTGGAGTTGGCTCGATTAGGTTTAGTTTAGCTAGAACAGCTAAAATAGCGTTGCTGATTTTTAAATCAGCAAATCCTGGTGGATTAGTCATAAAAAAATAAGTGACCCGATTTCTCGGCCACTTAAATGCATGACTTGAAGAGATTCGAATCTAATTAGGTTTTAACTATGACACAAAAGTTTTTTCAAGTCAAGACATAGGTTGCTGCAGCCGCTTCCCCAGCCAAATAACCTGTTGTCCAACAAACTTGTAAATTGTAACCGCCAGTTGGGCCAGCTAAATCCAAAATCTCACCAGCTAAATATAGATTATCAATAATTTTTAATTTCATGGTTTTGGGATCAACTTCTTTTAAATCAACTCCCCCTAAAGTAATCATGGCCTCAGCATAACCACCAAAACCAGCAATTGGCAGTGGCCAATCTTTTAAAAAATTGACTATCACTAACCGTTCAGTTCGATTAATTGAACTAGCCAGTCGTTGACTATCGATTTTTAGATATTTTAAAATAGTTACAACTCCCCTTTCTGGTAAAACTCCAGCCAAAAAATCAATTAACACAGTTTTAATCGTTTTTTTACCAACCAAGTTAACGGCTAATTCTCCATCAATTTCTTCTAAAGTTTTTTCTGATAGTAAATCCAAGCTAATAGTTTTAGCTAGGCTATTTCCAACTATTAAACTACTCAGATTTAAAGCAGCTGGTCCACTAATACCTTTGCTAGTAAAAATAATCGGGCCAACAACTGATGATATTTTTTTATCGGCCTTAACTTTTAACTGAACTCTAGGTAAACTAATTCCTTCCAAAGCAGCTACTAAGGGACTGCTTAAAATAATTGGAGTTAATCCGGGCTGCAGATTAATTATTTGATGACCAAAATCTTTTAGCCATTTTAAACCATCACCAGTCGACCCAGTTGCGGGATAGCTTTGTCCACCAGTAGCAATAATAAAAGTGTCACCGGTTATTTTTCTACCATCAGCTAAGCTGACAGCTGTTATTTTTTGCTGTTCTTTTTCAAAATCAACAACAGTGGCTGAATGGATTATTTGAACTCCGTTAGCAAGATTTTTTTTAACTAGAATGTCTAACACTTCCTTAGCTGAATCGCTAACCGGAAAAACACGATTATTGTCCTCAACTTTAGTCTCTACACCTAGATTATTAAAAAACTCAACTGTTTTTTCTGAATTAAAACGGCTCAAACCAGATAATAACCAACGACCATTTTGCCCAAAAGCGGCAGCTAATTGCTGATTGTCTTGGTTATTGGTCAAATTGCAACGACCACCACCAGTCATTAACAATTTAAGGCCACAGGATTGATTTTTTTCGATAACAATAACCTCTGCGCCAAGTTCACTAGCCCTTAGAGCCGCCATCAAACCAGCTGGACCACCACCAATAATGACTATCTTTTTATTTAACATATAATTTGACTATTTATTCTTATAGTAATATCATAGCAGATTGTTAGTTCTTTTTAAAAAGGAGGAGAAAGGATGAGTAGTTTATTAAGATGCCCTAGATGCGGGGAAGATCTTGTGGCATCAACTAAATTTGGTTCTGGAGCCAACATTTTCGAGTGTCCAGAATGTCAGGAATACTTTTTACTGACCAGATCGGTTTTTTTATGCCCGATCTGCCAAAAAAGGGACATTGAATTAACTCTAATCTCTGCCAACGAAGAAAGGCCGATCATAAAGAGAACATGCCAAGATTGCATCGATGTTTTTGATCAGCAAGAAATTGTTGGTAATAACTAAAAGCGACCGAAATCGGTCGCTTTTTTAAAAGAAAATTTTACCTTATTGATTACTTTTTCTTGGCAGTAGTCTTTTTGGCTGGTTTAGCAGCTTTCTTGGTTGCAGGTTTTTTGGTAACTTCTTTTTTAGCAAGTTTTTCTTTAACCATTTCAATCATTTCAACTTTTTCTTCTTTAATAACAGCTGATTTGGTATTTAATAATCTCAAAATACTGTCTAACTTTTCGTTTAGCATTTCAAATTGCTGTTTGTATTGATCACCACTAACGCGTTCACTGCGTTCTGGACGATCAAAACTAGGTCGGCTAGATTCTCGACGGCCAGAATCTCTTCCACCAAAGCGATCACCACTAAAACTATCTCTTTGCTTGCCAAAACAAAAATCACATAGCACTGGCTTATTGCCGCTTGGTTTAAATGGAACTTCGCAATCTTGGCCACATTCAGCACAAACTGCTTGGTGCATCATTGGCCGGTCCGAACGATCAAAGCGATCATTATCACGACGCGGACCGCGACTACCACCAAATCTACTTTGACCACCGAATCGATCTCCTCGACCTCCACGGTCACCTCCACCTCGATTAAATTCACGCATAGCTTTAATAATTTGATTAGTTATCTTATTAGTAATATTATGATAACATAACTATAATAATTTAGCGAATATTTTATTATGAAAAAATTTATCCCAGTAATCGCTGTGGCCTTATTGATGACTGGCTGCGGTAATAAAACTAAAGTTAACCTAATCAATGAAATGGCTAGCTCAACTGAACCTAGTCA
>DAOQAO010000025.1:0-8073 GCA_035354095.1 bacterium
TGGCTTTTAGCCTGATTGGTTTGACACTGTTTGGCTGATTATGCTATTATTTAGAATAATATTAGGTACTTTAGCCTAAGTTTAATGTTAAAGAAAAGTATGGAGCTTCATGACAAAGAGTTCTTAGAGTATGTTGTCAAAGCCATCGTCAGCAATCCGGAAGATGTTTCCGTTGATCGTAGCGTTGACGAAATGGGCGTCCTGTTGACCCTGAAAATCAATCCGGCCGACATGGGCTATGTCATCGGTCGCCGTGGCCAGACTGCACAGGCTATCCGCACTTTATTAAAAATTGTCGGTGCTAAAAATAGCGCTCGCGTCAATCTAAAAATCTACGATCCAAATGGTGGTCAACGACCTCATCGCGAAGATCGTCCAGAACAGGTTGCTGAAGAAAATGTTGATTTGTCTTCAGTCGAAGATTTGTCTATCTAAAATCTCTGTTTAATAGCAAAAAGACCAGCTCGCTGGTCTTTTTGTTTTTTGTGCTATAATTAAAGCCTATGCTATTCCAAATTATTTCTGTTTTGCCAGAGGCCTTTGGTTATTTTAATGAATCAATCATTGGTCGCGGGCAAAAGCAAGGCCATTTTTCTATTAAAATTCACGATTTGCGCGATTGGTCGCTCAATAGTCAGCGGCGAGTTGATGATACACCCTATGGTGGTGGGCCGGGCATGGTCATGCAAGTTGAGCCAATAGCCAAGGCTTTGGCAGCAATTAAAACCAATCATAAAAAACGCAAAGTTATTTTAATGTCAGCCAAAGGACGAACTTGGACCCAAGCTCAAGCTCGTCGTTATAGTAATTTAGATGAAGTTGTTATAATTTGTGGCCGCTATGAAGGGGTTGATGAAAGAATCAAGGAATTAATTGATGAAGAAATTGCTATCGGTAGTTATGTTTTGACTGGTGGTGAACTCGGGGCCATGACGATTGTTGATTCTATTGCTAGGTTAGTACCAGGTGTTTTAGGCAATGCGGATAGTTTGATCCAAGAATCACATAGCCGAGTTGGTCAGTTAGAATATCCTCAGTATACTAAGCCGGAAGTTGTGGAAATTAATGGTCAAAAGTTGGTAGTACCAGAAATTTTATTATCTGGCAACCATCAAGCGATTAATCAGTGGCGACAAAAGCAAATGAAAAAGAAAAAATAGCGGGCGGCAAGATAAAAGAAAAAAGGCAACCTTGATGGTTGCCTTTAAGTTAGTTTAAAAATTCATGGAAAATTGACCCGAAAACTGGTAGGTCATCAGGTATTATCCTTAATTTTTTGCCGATTTTTTCAGTTAGAAGATCGGCTTGTTTTTTGGCTAGCTCTTGAGCCAAATGAAGCCCGGCTAGCCAAGCAGTTCGATTAGCTTCATCTAAGTTGTTGAGCATATCGATGAAGTTATCGACGCTAAAATCGCTGCCGATTTTTTCATGGAGCCAAGCCGATAATTCGGCGTCGACCGAATCGTCTTTTACTACGCCCTGGTCATAAGTTGATTGAACCAAGATACTTAGGCTTTCTAGCCATTCACAATATTGGTCATTCAGCTCCTTGACGGTGCCAAAATCTCTTTGGCTATAAATAGTGTCTTTAGATTGGCTAGCTATTTGATTGTTGATTTGGATAAAAACACTGTTGTCAACTGTGTTTTCCAAGTTAAACCTTTCCGGGTAGCGATAATTAGCCAACATTATTCTGGCAAAACCATACGGTCCCATTAGTTCGGCCTGGGCTGCTTTACGAGCCATAACAGTTGGCAAATGCAATCGACCTTCAATCTTATCTGAGTAAGAGTTGATAGGATGGTCAATTTCACCAACAATTATTCTCTCTTCATAGCCGTTATGAGCCATAGTAGCGTAGACCGCCTCCAGAAAAGCCGGTTTTTCGATTTCTAAACTCCTAAGACAAGAGTCTAGAATAAGTCCGCTCATTTCTGGGTGGATAATTTGCTGATATGGTTCCAGTAGTCCTTTGCCAACATCGCTAGCAAAGACGGCTAGCAAACTGGTAGTAATCTCATTACTTTTCAGTTTGTTACTGGAAGCCAGAACAAAACACATTTGTCTTATTAAATGTGTTAGTCCATCTTTGGCTTCTAGTCGAATAAATAAGCTCCTTTTTTCATACCACTCAATTATTTGTGGCAAAAAAATTCTGAAAAATTGCCCAGGACTTATTTTTTCTGAGCTTTTTTCAGCAAATTTTATCGGTAATTGACTTTGCCATTCCTTAGCAAAATCCATTACTGTTTCTAGGGTTGTTTTGCCAAACATCTCAACCTCCTTTTCTATTTATTTTTTAATGGACGATTTTCCACAGTGTTGATATTTAAGCACGGAATCAATTTTTTGTCAAGATAAAAGCCGAGTCATGAACTCGGCTTAAAGTTTATTTTAAAAGCAGTATTTTGCCGGTGTGTGTATACCGGTCTGATTTTAAATTGTAGAAATAGACACCAGCTGCTGCTGGTTGTCCGTTATCTTTTTTGCCATCCCAGATAAATTGATGTTCACCTGAGCTGACGGTTTGATTAATGATTTTTTTCACCAACTGACCCTTAATATTGAAAACATTTATTTCAATATTGTCACTGGTTTGGTTTTTGAACTTGATAAAGGTGTCATCTTTAAATGGGTTTGGGTAGCATTTAATATAGGCTATATTTGGTAAAGGTGCTTGAGTTTGATCACTGTTAGAAACTGACAGAGCATATGACCAGATTTTGTGGTGATTGCCTATAAAAAGCTTGTTACTTGAATAGACCAAGCCTATTAGGCTATCACATTCCAAAGAAAGCAAACCAGGAAAGTCAGTCTCATCGTACCAGTTTAGTAGATCGTCAGATCTAGCTAAACCGTTTTGATAGCCAGACAGGTCATGCTTTATAATATATAGTTTATTATCTGGTGTCATTGCCAACCATGTTTTTTTAAAATATTCCCCATAATTCATGTTGGACACCGAAATGAACTGCCATGTAGTAACATATGAGCCGATGTTATTACCATGAAAAATAGTTATTTGATTGTAATCAGTGGCGTTTACACCGCAAATCCATTCACCAATTTGCGGGAAATATTTGATACAATCTATTTTGGTTGGCCAATCAAGATAGTTTTGTGCCCAACCATCTCCATTATTGGTTGAGTACTCAATTCTGGTTTCGCCGTCTGGTTGGTTAACGGCAAATGCTGCAATTGGAGCGGACAGGTCGCTGGAACCTATAGTCGCCTCTGGCTCCAGATAGACAGACAAAGTCCAGGTTTGTCCGCCATTGGTTGTCCGATAAATTCTATCAGTAACCTGGCTAGAGTCGTATATAGTCGACCCAACTATCGCGAAACCCAATTGTGTGTTTCGAAACTGGAAGTCTTTAATAACTTTTCTCCAGTAGGGTGGAACACTCAGCTCTTCAAAGATGTCAGCTCTTGTCCAGCTTTGTCCACCATTGACTGTTCTGAAGATAACACCGTGACCAAAGTAATACTGGAACTCAATCTGTCCAGCCAAAATGATGTTATTTTCATCAAACATCCAGGCTGAGCAGAATGTTATAGAATCATTATCAGTTGCCTGATAATATTGAAAATTTTGTCCGTTGGCATCAGATCGAAAAAATCCTTTGTTGTATACTCCATAGACAAAATTTCCGCAAGTACGAAGTTGATCAAAATGTTTCTGATTGCTTTGATCTGTTAGGTCAACATTCCATTGAGCAAAAAGACCAACTAAGACAAAAACCATTACAATTAGCATGACTAACTTTTTCATTTTTCCTCCTCCCCATTTGGGTTTTTGTTTTTTATTTTGTTGTTAATTTACAATTTGTTTTAATCCTACATCTTTTATGGTTTTTGTCAATAAAAAACAACTATCAATTTTATTTGACAGTTGCTTTATCAGTACCTCGGGAGAGGCTCGAACTCTCATGAGATTGCTCCCACACGATTTTGAGTCGTGCGCGTCTACCAGTTCCGCCACCGAGGCAACGAAACCATTATAAGCTAGCTCTAAGAAATTGTCAAAAAATCGGCAATCAGCTATAATGGACAGGTAAACATAGCTAGCCCTCATGTCTAAAATTATCGCTATAGTCAATCAAAAGGGCGGCGTTGGTAAAACAACGACCGCTGTTAATTTAGCTGCTTATTTAGCCAAAGCTAAGCGGCGAGTCCTTTTGGTCGATATTGATCCACAAGCCAATGCCACTTCTGGTTCTGGTTTGCAGTTAAAGCCAAATGCGCTTGGTCTATACGAAGCTTTGATTGGTCAAAAAACCATTACTGAAATTGCTCTACCCTCGCCATCTGGTTATTTAGTAGCACCAGCGACAATCAATTTGGCTGGGGCTGGTGTCGAACTAGTTAATTTACCGGAAAGAGAATTTCGGCTAGCCAAAGCCTTGGAAGCAGTTCAGGGTAACTTTGACTATATTATCGTTGATGGGCCGCCGTCATTAGGGCTTTTAACTATCAATAGTTTAGTGGCTGCCACTCATGTTTTAATTCCAGTTCAGGCTGAGTATTATGCTCTAGAAGGTTTAAAGCAATTACTTGACACCATTGGTCTAATTCAAACTCATCTCAAGCCAAATTTAGGGATTCTTGGTGCAGTGGTTACCATGTATGACCAGCGCAATCGTTTGGCGCGAGCAGTTTTGCAAGAACTAGAACAATTTTTTCCTAATCGGGTGTTTAAAAGTATTATTCCGCGCAATGTCCGTTTGGCTGAAGCCCCTAGTTATGGACAATCGATTGTTGAATACGACCACAATTCTTTAGGTAGTCAGGCTTATCAAGCTTTGACTAAGGAAATTATCGCTTTAGAAAAATAATAACATCATAATGATATGCCAGCAGGATTAGGCAAAGGTTTAGGTTCATTACTGGGTGGAGCTCAACCGGTCCAGCCAGTTGATAGTGAAAGAATAATCAATTTGTCACCAGATTTAATTGAAGCCAACCGGCAGCAGCCGCGGCAGTATTTCAATCAAGAAAGCTTGCAAGAATTAGCCGATTCTATTAAAGAATTTGGCGTTTTGCAGCCGCTGATTGTTGCCAAGACAGCCGTTGGTTATGAACTGATTGCTGGTGAACGCCGTTTGCGCGCTTCCAAAATAGCTGGTCTTAAAACTGTTCCAGTAATTGTTAGAACCGCTGATGAACAAACAAAATTAGCTCTGGCCTTGCTCGAAAATGTTCAAAGAGAAAATCTAAATCCGCTGGAAGAAGCCCAAGCTTATCGTCGTTTGATCAATGAATTTAATATCACTCAAGATGAGCTAGCTCGTCGTTTAGGCAAAGGTAGATCAACGATTGCCAATTTTTTGCGCATGCTAAATTTGCCGGATGAAGCCAAGCAAGCCTTAGCTGATGGTAAAATAAATCTAGGCCAAGCCAAGATTTTAGCTGGTGTCGAAGAGGGTAGTCAGATTAAAGCCTTAGAAGAAATGACTTTAGGTAAGACTACTGTTGCCCAAGCTAATTTAGTTGCCAAGAAAGTCAGTAATCGTCCAGTAGTAACCACTAATTCTAATGACAAAGGTAAGGAATTTTTGCTTAGAGAATTTTTCCAAGCCAAAGTTAAAATCGTGCGCCAAGCTCGTGGTGGTCAGATTGTTATTGGTTTTAATGATGATGAGGAATTGGCCGACTTGATGGAGAAAATCCGCTAATCTTTGAGATCAGTGACTAGATAAAAATAATAGGGGACGCTGCCGGCTAGCCGTTTTGTTTGGCGAGCCGGTTTTTTAAACGGCCAATCGCCAACAATTATTCGGCTTTCTGGTTTTAACTGTTGAACTAGAAGTTTTGCTAGACGGGGATAAATTTTGGGCATTAAAAATAAATAAATAACATCAGCCTGAGCTAGTGGGTAGTACCAAAAATTAGCTAAGCGTATTTTGACATTACTAAGTTGGCGGCAATGCCAAGCAGCGCTCAAAGCAAGCAGGGGTGAGATTTCTAAACCAACAAACTCACTAGTTGGATTTTTTTTAGCCAAATAAGCTAGCAGGCGCCCATGACCACAGCCAATTTCATAAAATTTTTCGCCTGGTTGTAAATTGGCTAGCTCTTCAATAGTTTGCCAATCGCGCCTGAGGGTTGGCACCCAAGGTGCAGCTGACAAGCAGCCGGTAGCTAGACTTAAAATTAAAATAACGGCTATTAAATAAAAAAGCATATTTATTGATGAAAAAAATCAACGCTGACAATTTCCGGATAAGCCAGTAGGCGTTGTTCCAGAGTACTGTTACCAATTCCTTGGTTTATGATCATAGATGTTTGGCCAAAATGAAAAAGTCCGCGGTCGTATTTAGTAAAAAGTTTTTGATTGGGGACATAGGTTGAACCAATAAAAGGTAGGCGAAGCTGGCCGCCGTGGGTATGTCCGGAAAAAATTGCCAGCGGTTTGATAGTTAGATAGCTAGACCATAGTTCTGGTCGGTGGGCTAGAATAATGGTTGGGTAATTGTTAGATAATGATTCGAGAAAATGCAGTTTTCGTTCAGTAATCTCTTTGACCGTTGATGATGGTATTGGATAGCCTAAAACCGAGGGATCGTCTAGCCCAATAATATTGATAGTCGCGCCACATTCTTCAATCGGTATTATTTCGTCTCGCAGGGTGGTTGCTCCAGCTTCTTGAGCTGATAAAACTAGCGACAAATAATCATCATTACTAAATTCGTGGTTGCCAGTAATGTAGTATACAGGAGCGATTTCTTTTAAAGCGGTAATTAAAGATAGGTTGGCTGAAATATTGGTTGATCGACCATCAAAAGTATCACCAGTTAAAACTATTGCATGCGGTTTAAGGTTCTTGATTGTAGCAATAATTTTTTTATTACCAGGTCCATAAGTTGCCTGGTTGTGTAAATCTGATAACTGAACTAAACGCCAGCCGTTCAGGATTTCTGGCCAGCTAGAATCTTTTATTTGATAAGTCGTAGTTACTAGGTGTCGATTTTGATAATTAAGCCAACTAGCAATTAGGGCTGCTATTAGCCAAAAAATTATCCAGGCCAACTTCGTTGGTATTTTTTTGGACATATCCGTGATAAATGATAACATAGTATGTTATAATTATAATATGTTTTGCCTAATAAAAAAAATAATTAATTATTTCAAGAGCTGTCCAGGACTAATCAAATTTTTTTGGTTGGCCTTACTATTACTATGGTTAGCTATATTAACTCTAGCTATTCGTCCGTTTGGCAGCGCTAAATATACTGTCAATAATTTTAAGGGCAATTATTTTATCCACAAATTGTCACCGCCAGAAAGATGGGCAAGTAGCACCGATGACCTGATAATGATCGGCCAGCCAACTTATTTTTTCTTACGACCATCTCGACCATTTAATCAGGCTGAGATTAAGCTTACTTGGCGTCAACGCCAAACCCCAACTTATCTTGAGGCTGGAGTTTTATTAGATAAAGCCAATTGGCAATACCGAATGATTCCGCTAGCTAATAGTGCCCTAGATCAGCTAACTTGGTCAGTTATTGAACAAGACGGTTATCGTCTCTGGCAGAAAAAGACCGAATATAAAAGTTGGGAACAGTTTTTAACTAAGTTACCCTCAACTGATCAGCTGGCTGTTTATTATTGGTCACCAACTTCAACTAAAAATATAGTTAAAGCTGATTATGTGGCAGCGGCTGATTGGCAAGAAATTCCTGGTCGTTGGCGTGGTCCCCAGCAGCTTTCTTTGTATCTAGGGGCAGAGGAAAAATTAAATTGGCGCCTGACAGCTAGTAACGATTCTAATGAACAGTTAAAAAATGACGAAAAAAAGATTGAAATAAATATTTGGGATAATCAAGGTCAAAGACTTTGGACAGAAACTAGGCAAATTTTAGACAACCAGTTATCTTTCGATATTACGGCTGGGCCATGGCCAGCTGGTGCTTATCGACTAGAAATAAAAGCGAGCTCGCGAATAGTTTTTGAAATGTCAACCAAACAGACTGTTTTTGCTTGGCAAGGTCAAGTTTGGCCGGTTGGTCAAGCCGGTCAGACTTGGCAGATTTGGACTGATGTTCCAGAAGTGATAGCTCAAACAATTCA